>JBIISI010000018.1:0-26415 GCA_044341105.1 Rickettsiales bacterium
CGGGGGGTGCTTTAGATGGGGGTACTCTGAAAGATTCACTCGCAACGCGCAACCCGCAACTCGCAACGCCATGCACAAATACGCCACGCCCGCCCAGTTCCAGAAATTCTGTGCCACCGTGCTGCCCTTCCTGGCGGCGGCCATGGTGATGTGCAGCGTGCTGGGCCTGTATGCGGGCCTTGTGATGTCGCCGGCCGATTACCAGCAGGGCGAGGCGGTGCGCATCATGTATATCCACGTGCCCGCCGCGTGGCTTGGCAGTGCGCTGTATGGGCTGATGGCGCTTGCCTCGGCCAGTTTCCTCATCTGGCGGCACCCGCTGGCCGATATCATCGCCCGCGAAGCCGCGCCGCTGGGGGCCGGGTTCACGCTGCTCACGCTCGCCACCGGCATGCTGTGGGGCAAGCCCATGTGGGGGGCCTATTGGGTGTGGGACGCGCGGCTGACCAGCGTGCTGGTGCTATTCCTGCTCTATCTCGGCTACCTCGCGCTTTCGGCCAACGCGCAGGACGAGCGCACCAAAATCGCCTGCGCATGGCTGGCGCTGATTGGGGCGATCAACCTGCCCATCATCAAATTCTCGGTGCAATGGTGGAACACGCTGCACCAGCCTGCCAGCATCCTGCGCCGTGGTGGGCCGAGCATCGACGGTTCCATGCTCATGCCGCTGCTGCTCATGATTGTGGCTTTTACGGCGCTGGCCGGGTTCCTGTTGCTCACGCGCGCGCAGACGGCGTTGCTTGCGCAGAAACTTAACCGCTTGCAGCGCCAGCAGTTCGCGCGTAGAAACGCGGCGATTGAACATTAAGTGTGGGCGCATGGCGCCGGAAGGGGGCATGCTGCCGCCCTTCGCCCCTGCGGGGCTGACCCCCTCGCTTCGCTACGCTCGCGGCTCGCGCAGCTTCGGCGCTGCGCGGTGTGCCCACGCTGGGATGGAAAAAAGAGGAATGTATGACCTTCGTCGTTGTCGATGCCTGCATCAAATGCAAATACACGGATTGCGTGGAAGTCTGCCCGGTGGATTGTTTCTACGAGGGCGAGAACATGCTCGTGATCAACCCCGATGAATGCATCGATTGCGGCGTGTGCGAGCCCGAATGCCCGGCCGAGGCCATTAAGCCTGAGTCGGAGGAATTGCTGAACTGGGTGGAGATCAACCGCGATTACGCCATGCAATGGCCCAACCTGACCAAGAAAAAAGATGCCCCGGCCGATGCCGATGCGTTCAAAAACGTCACCGGCAAATACGAGCAGTTCTTCAGCCCCAACCCGGGCAGCGGCGACTAGGCCGCGCTGCGGCCTTCGATCACGGGCCCGAGGGCGGCTTGCAGGCGGGGCGCATCGGCAGCATTCACCACCGCATGGATGCATTTTGCTTCGTGCAACTCGGTCAGCGCTTCGTGGTTAAAGCTATCCTCGGCGTGATCGAGCGCGCTGATCAACTGTTCGTAGCTTGCTTCATCCTGAATGAACGTGCCATCGCCGAGGGCGTAGCGCTTACCGGCCGGCAGTTGGTAGGTCATCGCAATGGGGGTGGGGTTCGGCAGGGCGGTGCGCAGCAGGAAATCAAGGTCGTAGAGCCCCTGGCGGGGGGCTTTGAAGCAAAGTGCATCGCCAAAATCACGGGTGTTGTGCGAGGCGCTTTGGCGCACGGATTTCTCGATTTTCTCCAGCGTTGCCAGCATTTGCCGGGTGGGGAAGCTTTCCAGCTTCTCGTCAAATTGCAGGTGCCCCATCATGCTCGCGCGGTTCTGATCCAGTTTCGGGTTGATCGCGTGGGCAATGATCGCCAGAAATTCACGCTGCTGGAACGTGATGTCGCTGGGAAGGGCAAAGCTGCTTGAATGCTGCGACGATTGGGCAGGCTGCAGGTTATTAAGGCGCGTGATGATGGCGCGTGCCGTCGTGAACAGGGTTGTCGTTTCTGGTGCCGAATGCATAGGTTTCTCCCATTTCCTGAGGGATACTTACTACGGAATGATGACAGTTTTATGACGGCGCACGCATCATAAGAAAATATTTTATCGTTGATAAATAAAGAGAATTGGCAAAATTTTTTGCAATGCAATGAGAAAAAATAGCAATTAACTAAATTTTTACCATTTTATGTGGTCAAAAATTGTGGTATATACCAATGCATCCGCAGGATTCTTCACGAGACAAGGACTTGCGGTTCCAAGTGTATTAAGTGGTCGGTGCCGATGAGGTGCCCTAGTTTAACGACCGCTCAGCTCAACGGCTGGCGGCATGTGAGGTTTTGAATACCATGGCAACGCGTGCAAAAGCAAAACAAACATCTAAAACGAAGACCCAGAAAAAAGCAGTCGTCAAAAAAACCGTGAGCAAAAAAGCCCCGGTAAAGACCGCCGCGAAAAAGCCGGCGCCCAAGAAGGTAGCTGTGAAACCGGTCGCCAAAAAAGTGGCCGCGAAGAAACCCGCCGCCAAGCTGGTGGTGAAGCAGGTGGCTCCGGCCAAAGCCCCGGTGAAAAAAGCCGCCATCGCCGCCAAGCCGGTCGAGCGCAAGCCGTTTGACCGCGCGCAGGTAAAGGCCCCGATCAACACCGTCGCCAAGCCGGAGGCGGCCAAAGCCCCCGTTGCCGCGATCGCCAAAAAAGGCAGCTTTGCCGTTGGCGAATATGTTGTGTACCCGACGCATGGCGTAGGCAAAATCCTTGGTCTTGAATCCGAAAAGATCGGTGAGTACGAGCTGAAAGTATTCGTCATCGCCTTCGAGAAAGACAAAATGACCCTGCGCGTGCCGGTGGGCCGCGCCGAGGCTGCAGGCCTGCGTTCCATCTCGCCGGTCGACCAGATCAGCAAGGCGATCGTCACGCTGAAAGGCCGTGCAAAGATCGCCCGTGGCATGTGGAGCCGCCGTGCGCAGGAATACGAAGCGAAAATCAACTCCGGCAACCTGATCCAGATTGCTGAAGTGGTGCGCGACCTGCACAAAAACGTCGACCAGAGCGAGCGTAGCTACAGCGAGCGCATGATCTACGAAACCGCCATGCACCGCCTGTGCGGTGAGGTGGCTGCTTCCGAGCGCGTGGATATCAAGCTCGCGCAGGAGAAACTGCTGAAGGTGCTGCGCAAGCAAGCTGCCTAAGCAGTTAACCCCGATAGATAACGAAAAGCCCCGCTGGTTCCAGCGGGGCTTTTTTTTTATCCCCACCGTATCACGGGGCGGTCGCGCGCGCTTGTGGTGGAGTGGTGGGCCGCACCATCGGGGAGAGCTCATCCTCGATGGTTCAGAAGGGGATAGGCAGTAAGAAAAAAGCCCGGCATAGAGCCGGGCTTTCCAAGATAACGTCGTGAATGCTTAGTAGCCGGTTTTGAATACCAGCGCGCAGGCAGTCTGCGAAGCATTGGTCAGGTCATAGTTCGAGGCGGCGAGGGCAGCCGTGTTGCCGGTAATGTTACCGCAGCCCGAGCCAGCGCTCGAGTTACCCTGCGATTCCAGCGTGAGTACCGAACCCTGATCGGGGCGGCCATCGTCCATTTTCGTGTCGATGTTCCAGGCTTCTTCCGATTTCAGGATACCGCCGGGCAGCAGGGCGTTGGTGCCCGAGCCAAGCAGCAGCACATTGCCGTAATTGCTTGTGTAAAAAGTCGCGGCGGCCGGTGCGGTGGCGTTGGTATAGCTGGCGGTGCCAGCATCGACCACGCTGCCCAGCCCGGCAACGTTCCAGGCCCCATTGCTGATTTTTGAGCGGGGGTTGTTGGTGCCGGACGTGAACGTCGTGTTCGCAATGTTGGTGTAGGAACCTTCTACCAGCGCGGCGCTGGCCAGATGAATCCAAAACAGCGAGGGTTCATTGGTCGTGGCTGCGGCGGTGTTGTTGATCTGGCCGTTGCCACCACCATTGCCGATCCAGGTCGTGCCGAAACTGGTCGCATTCGCCATGTCGCCCGGAATGGCGAAATATTTGTCGCGGAAGGAGCTGATGGCCGTGGCGTAGCGCTGGTATTCCGTGCTGACGGCGCGCAGTTCGGAGGCGCGGATGAGGGATTGCCCGGCCAGGATGCCGCCGGTAAGCAGGCCGAGAATGACGAGAACGATGGAAAGCTCGATGAGAGAAAAACCACCCCGTTTGTGCATATGCATAAATACTCCTTTTCTGAGCAGGAACTTAGCACAGATTAACGCCCATGAATAGCGGCTCTTATTCAACATTAATTAAAATGCAATGGATTTAGACCGCCTGTGGCCCCCATGCACAAACCCCTTACAGGGTGCGTTCGACCATCAGTTTCTTGATCTCGGCAATCGCCTTGGCCGGATTCAGGCCTTTGGGGCAGGTTTTTGCGCAATTCATGATGGTGTGGCAGCGATAGAGGCGGAACGGGTCTTCGAGGTTGTCGAGGCGTTCGCCGGTCATCTCGTCGCGGCTATCGATGATCCAGCGATAGGCATGCAGCAGGATGGCCGGGCCAAGATAGCGGTCGGCGTTCCACCAGTAGCTGGGGCACGAGGTGGAGCAGCAGGCGCAGAGGATGCACTCATACAGCCCGTCGAGCTTCTCGCGGTCTTCCGGCGATTGCAGGCGCTCGGAATTGGCGGGCGCGGCCGATTCGGTCTGCAGCCAGGGCTGCACCGATTCGTATTGCGCGTAGAAATGGTTCATGTCGGGCACGAGGTCTTTCACGACCTTCATGTGCGGCAGCGGGTAGATGTTCACATCGCCCTTCACGTCGTGGATCGCTTTGGTGCAGGCGAGCGTGTTGGTGCCGTCGATATTCATGGCGCAGGAGCCGCAAATGCCCTCGCGGCAGCTGCGGCGGAAGGTCAGCGAGGCATCCATCTCGTCTTTCATTTTGATGAGGGCGTCGAGCACCATCGGCGCGCAGTTATCCATATCGATTTCATAGGTATCGATGCGCGGATTGAGCGGCGTGCCTTTTTCATCTACCGCTTCGGGATCCCAGCGGTACACATTGAAACGCTTGATGTTTTTTGCGCCTTCGGCCGCTTTGTGCAGCGTGCCTTTTTTGTTGATCTGCGAGTTTTTGGGCAGGGTAAATTCGGCCATAAGTCTCTCCGTTAGTCTTTCGGCGCAATGTTGGGAACCAGCGGTTGGTGTGCTGTTTCCTTGGCGTGGATTTCCGCCACCGTCTTTTGCATGGCGATGGTGCGGGTGGGGTTGTTCGGGTGCGTGCCGCTGGCGTAAACCGCTTGCGGTACCTGCAGCGACATCTGGCGCCAGAAGCCGGGCGCTTCGTCGATATTGTAGCCAGCGCGCGCGAGAATGTAGAGGCCCACATAGTCGGCCTCGCTTTCAAACGACGACGAGTAGCGCAGCAGCGCCTGGTTGGCGCCCAGTTTGCCCAGCTGGCCGCTGGTGTTCAGCCCCTGGCTTTGTGCCAGCGCGTCGCCCAGCGTGCCAAGAATGCCGCCCAGCGCCACGTTTTTCTGCTGGCTGGCGACGTGGCCCATGATGCTGTGGGCGAACTCGTGCGCAATGACGAAGGCGAGTTGGTTATCGTCGGTCGCGAAATCGATCATGGCTGGGTAGATCACCACTTGCTGGCCATCGGCGTGGGCGTTCAGGCCCTTCTCCGTAGGGTCGAGCTTCACCGCAAATTCGCAGCGCTTGGCGGCAATGTCGCGGCACACCGCTTCCGAGGCTTTCTCCACGCGTTCGGCAATCGGCACCAGCCGTGCCGTGAGGGCTTGGATTTGTGCGGGCGTGTATTCTTTCTGGTCGTCGAAGCTGCCCTGGTTGGCGGCTTTGACCGACGCTGCCTGCTGCGCCTGCTCGGCTTTGTATTCGGCGTCGCTATAGCCCGGGCGCTGCGTGGTGGGAGCAGCGCAGGCGGCGATCACTAAAAGTGAAAAGAGCGGTAAAGCGCGCATTTAGTATACCCGTTTCTTTGGCGGCACCGGCTTCACGTCGTCGCTCAGCGTGGTGAGGGTGACGGGGCGATAGCTGAAGCTGTGGTTGCCTTTGTCGTCGAGCGCGCAGAGCGTGTGCTTCATCCAGTTTACGTCGTCGCGGTCTTTGAAATCCTCGCGGGCTTGCGCGCCGCGCGATTCTTTGCGGTTTTCCGCACCGAGGATGGTCACCAGCGCCTGACCGCGCAAATTGTCCAGCTCCAGCGCTTCCACAAGGTCGGAGTTGAAGATGAGTCCATGGTCTTTTACCGAAAGATCGCCATAGGAATCATAGACTTCTTTCATTTTCTTGCAGCCTTCCTGCAAGGACTCGGCGGTGCGGTACACGGCGGCGTGGTTTTGCATCACGCGCTGCATGGAGCGGCGGATTTGCGCGGTGGTTTTCTCGCCCGCCGCGTAGCGGATGCCATCGAAGCGCGCGAGGGCTTTTTCGGTGGCGCTGGCCGGGGCCATGCTTTGTTGCTTGCCGGGGGTGACGGTGGCTTTTGCGCGGTGCGCGGCGGCGCGGCCAAACACCACAAGGTCGAGCAGCGAGTTCGAGCCGAGGCGGTTTGCCCCATGCACCGAAACGCAGGCGGCTTCGCCGATCGCCATCAGGCCGGGCACGGGTTTGGTGCCGCCTTTGCCGTCGCTGTTCAGCACTTCGCCGTGGAAGTTGGTGGGGATGCCGCCCATGTTGTAATGCACGGTCGGCAGCACGGGGATGGGTTGCTTGGTAACATCGACGCCCGCGAAGATTTTTGCGGTTTCCGAAATGCCCGGCAGGCGCGCATGCAACACGTCGGGCGCGAGATGGTCGAGATGCAGGAAGATATGGTCGGCTTCGGCGCCCACGCCGCGGCCTTCGCGGATTTCCATGGTCATCGCGCGCGAAACCACATCGCGGCTGGCAAGGTCTTTGGCGCTCGGCGCGTAGCGCTCCATAAAGCGCTCGCCTTTGCTGTTCACCAGATACCCGCCTTCACCGCGCGCGCCTTCGGTAATCAGGCAGCCTGCACCGTAGATGCCGGTGGGGTGGAATTGCACGAACTCCATGTCCTGCATGGCGATGCCGGCGCGAATGGCCATGCCACCACCGTCGCCGGTGCAGGTATGGGCGCTGGTGGCGCTGAAATAGGCTCGGCCATAGCCGCCGGTCGCGAGCACGGTTTTCTGGCCCCAGAAACGGTGCAGCGAGCCGTCATCGAGGTTCCAGGCGAGCACGCCGCGGCATTCGCCGTCATCGGTCATCAGCAGGTCGGTCGCGAAATATTCGATGAAGAATTTGGCTTTGTGGCGCAGCGCCTGCGTGTAGAGCGTGTGCAGGATGGCGTGGCCGGTGCGGTCGGCGGCGGCGCAGGTGCGCTGGGCGGCGGGGCCGTCGCCGTAATTCGTGGTCATGCCGCCGAAGGGGCGCTGGTAGATTTTGCCTTCCTTGGTGCGCGAGAAGGGCACGCCGTAATGTTCCAGCTCGATGATGGCGGGAATGGCTTCCTTGCACATGTATTCGATCGCGTCCTGATCGCCCAGCCAGTCCGAGCCTTTGATCGTGTCGTAGAAATGCCAGCGCCAGTCATCGGCGCCCATATTGCCCAGCGCCGCCGAGATGCCGCCCTGCGCCGCCACGGTGTGCGAGCGGGTGGGAAACACTTTCGTGAGGCAGGCGGTGGACAGGCCTTCGGCCGCCATGCCGAAGGTGGCGCGCAGGCCGGCACCGCCGGCACCCACGACCACCACGTCGTAGAAATGGTCGGTGACGGGATAGGTGCGACCACCGATGCTGAAGGATTTGGCGGAGAGGGCGGTTTGTTCGGCCATGGTCTTGATTCCTTAGATTCCAACAAAATGCAGCTTGGCGATGGCGGCCAGCGTGAGCGCCAGCAAGCTGTAGATCACCACGTTTTTGACGAGGATGAGGGCGATTTTTTTGCCTTCGGCATGCACGTAATCTTCAATGATCACCTGCACCCCCATGCTCGCATGCACGAACATGATGGCGGTGAAGACGGCGAGCAGCAAGCCGTTAATGGGCGAGGCGATCCATGCCTGAAGCTGCGCCGGGCTGGCACCCAGCAGCGAGCCGATGAGCGAGGCAAGGAACCACACCGACAGCGGAATAAGCGCGAGCGAGGTCATGCGCTCGATCCACCAGTGATGGGCACCCGATTTAGCGCTGCCAAGGCCGCGCACGCGGCCAAGGTTCGAGCGGAGGGCGGATTTGGAATACTGGCTCATTACAGCCCCACTTTGCGAATGATGATGGCCCAGGTGAGCACGGTGAGGCTAAGGGTGAACACCACCACCACCCAGCCCGAAGCGGTCATTTCCGGAATCGAGAAGCCGCGGCCCATATCCCAGTTCAAATGGCGGATGCCGTTGCCGAGATGGTAGAAGAAGGCCAGCGTCCATCCAAACAAAAACAGTTTACCGACGATGCTGCCCGCCAGCGCCTGAATCTGCGCGTAGCAATCGGGGTAGTAGGCGGCGGAAATGAGCCATGCGGCGAATAGGGCAAGGCCAAAGCTGAGGCCGAAGCCGGTGGCGCGGTGAAGGATCGACAGCGTATTGCTGATCTGCCAGCGATATACCTGCAAATGCGGCGACAGTGGCCGCTGGTCTTGGGGGCGAGTCATAGCGTCTCTTTCGTTTATTCTTGTTAGAGGCGGTGTAGGCCGCGTTTGGCGTTTTGTCAAACCCTTGGAAACGGGGGCAGATTTATCCACGGAACCGGGCCGGATTTGTCACGAAATTGTCACGTTATCCAAGGCTTTTCGCTCGTATAATGGCATCATGATTCATGATCCGTTGCAGCCAGACGATCCCGACCAGCGCTTCACCAAGGCAGGTGCTGTGCTGCATGGCCGCGACTGGCGCGGCGAGCATATGCTGGTTGTGCCCTACACACAGGGGCGCTTCCACGATGAGTACCACAACTACCTGTATGCCAAGTACGAGCAAGGCATCGAGCAGGATTACAATAAATACTATTCCCTGCCGAAGGGGGGCATCAACCCGGGTGAATCGGTGCTGGATGCGGCCATCCGCGAAACGCACGAAGAAACGGGCATCGACATCGCCCGTTTATTGGGCGAGGACATGCTGGTCAAATTTCGTCATGGCAAAACCATTCGTGATTTCCGCTCCGTAGGCTATCCCGGTGTTACGGTACTGCTGGCAGATCCCGTCCCCTATGCGCACCGCTATGAATCGCGCACCGGCAAAGATAAACATACCGCTTTATTCAATCTTGAAATCGACGGCATCGATGCGCTGCGGCCGCACCTGAAAAACAGGGACCAGCGCGAACGGGTGGAAGAGGGAGTACGCAAAGAGCCGCATGTGCGCCACACCGTGCAGCAAATACTCGCCACGCGCGACAAGCCTGTGCCGACGCTCGATACCTATCTTGAATGGCTACGCAATGGAGCGATTCCGCCGGACGGGTCCGGCTCGAACCTGCCTGCCCGCGACCCCCGCCACCGTGCCATGTATTGCCTTCTGAACGGGGCGGAACCGGTGCAGTTCTCGCCGGAGCCGCCCATGCTCAACCCGTGGTTCAGCGCGCTCGAGCACCGCTATGCGCTGGAAGGCATGATCGCCAGCCGCGACGATTGGTTGCGCTTCCTGAAAGCCCTGCCGAAGCACGAGGTGAAAAGCCTGCAGCGTTGCTTCGCCGCGATCGAATCGTACCTGAAAGGGGCAGGCATTGTCGGCGACGACCATGATGTGGTGAAATTTGACGAAGATAGCCTGCATTTTTATCAGGAAGGCGCGGATATCGCGAGTTTTGCGCGCTTCTTCCGCCACGGGCTTGTCATGGCCGAGTTGAACGATGATTACCGCCACGCCTTTACAGGCGATTGTGGCAGCCTGCGGCATTTGTCGCGTGCGGAACAGGTTGAGCAGGCGCAAATCGCCGCAGTGGCATTTGCAGCGACCCCGCGCGACATTAGGCAGGGTATCAAGAGCTACCAATACGAGATCGGCCGCCGCCTGCCGCATTTGCGGCCGTGCGATGCGTACCAAGACCCGGAATACCAGTTGCGCGAACCGTTACTCAGCGTCCGCGAACAGCAGCACGCTTCGCACGATGGATGGACGCAGCGGCTGATCGACGCAGGAACCCTAAGCAGCCTTCGGCGTTAGGCCGAACTGCTCGATGAGGGTCTCGGCAATCTGCACGGCGTTCAGCGCGGCGCCTTTGCGCAGATTATCGGCCACCACCCACATGTTGATGCCGTTCGCCACCGTCGGGTCGCGGCGGATACGCGAGATGAACACGCCGTCTTCGCCCACACAATCGAGCGGGGTGGCGTAGCCGCCGTTTTCGCGGCGGTCGATGACCGTGACGCCGTCCGCATCTTCCAGCAAGTCATAGACTTCCTCGACCGTGATGGGGCGGGTGAATTCGATGTTCACAGCCTCGCTATGGCCGACAAACACTGGCACGCGCACGCAGGTCGCGGTCACTTCAATGCTGTCATCGAGGATCTTTTTGGTTTCCTCGACCATTTTCTGTTCTTCCTTCGTGCTGCCGTCGTCGAGGAACACGTCGATATGCGGAATCACGTTGAAGGCGATGCGCTTGGTGAATTTTTTCGGCTCTTTGTGGTCGTGCATGTACAGGCCCTTGGTCTGGTCGTAGAGCTCGTCCATCGCGTCTTTGCCGGCGCCGCTCACACTCTGGTAGGTGCTCACCACCACGCGCTTGATCGGGTTCACTGCGTGCAGCGGTTTCAGCGCCACCACCATCTGCGCCGTCGAGCAGTTGGGGTTCGCGATGATGTTGCGACGGCCATAGTCGCGCAGCGCTTCGGCGTTCACTTCGGGCACCACCAGCGGAATCTCGGGGTCCATGCGGAAATAGCTGGTATTGTCGATCACCACGCAGCCTTGCGCGGCTGCGCGCGGGGCGTGCACCTTGCTCACGTTGCTGCCCGGCGAAAACAGGGCGAGGTCGGTATCGCTGAAATCGTAATCGTCGAGCACCTGGACTTCCAGCGTTTGGTTGTCGCCATAGCTCACCAATTTACCCTGGCTGGTGCGGCTGGCAAGCGCCACCACTTCGCTGGCCGGGAAGTTACGCTCGGCAAGGATTTCCAGAATTTCGCGGCCCACATTCCCGGTGGCACCGACAACGGCGATTTTGTACGACATAAAATTATGCTGCTTTCGAGTTTTCTTTTAGTGATTCAAGGGCGGCAATAATAGCATCGCCCATCGCGACTGTCCCGACCTTTTTCGCGCCGTCTTGCATGATATCGCCGGTGCGGTAGCCTTCGGCCAGCACCTGCGCCACGGCAGCATCGACCATGTCGGCCTCGCGGGCCATGCCAAAGCTGTAGCGCAGCAGCATGCCGGCGCTCAGGATGGTGGCGATGGGGTTGGCGATGCCTTTGCCCGCAATATCAGGCGCAGAGCCATGCACGGGCTCGTACAGCGCGGCGCGTTTGCCGTCTTTCTCGGCACCCAGCGAGGCGCTGGGCAGCATGCCGAGCGAGCCGGTAAGCATGGCGGCGCAATCGCTCAGGATATCGCCGAAGATGTTGCCGGTGACGACCACATCGAATTGTTTGGGGTTGCGCACCAGCTGCATGGCGGCGTTATCGACATACATATGGCTGAGGTCGATGTCGGTGTACTCGGCATCGCGCAGTTTCTGCACTTCTTCGCGCCACATTTCGGTGGTTTCCAGCACGTTGGCTTTATCGACCGAGCAGAGTTTCTTGCCGCGGGCGCGCGCCATTTCCAGCGCCACACGGGCAATGCGCTGCACTTCCCAATCGGCGTAGATCATGGTGTTGCGGCCCACGCGGTGGCCGTTTTCCATGGCCACGCCGCGCGGCTGGCCAAAGTAAATATCGCCCGTCAGCTCGCGGATAATGAGGATATCGAGGCCGGCGATCACGTCGCGCTTTAAGGTGCTGGCATCGGCTAGTGCCTCGAAGCACATGGCGGGGCGCAAATTGGCGAACAGGTCGAGGTCTTTGCGAATGCCGAGCAGGCCGCGCTCGGGGCGCACCGCGTAATTGAGCGCTTCCCATTGCGGGCCGCCCACGGCGCCGAGCAGGATCGCGTCGGCGTTTTTGGCTTTCTCAAGCGTTTCTGCGGGGTAGGGGGTGCCCACCGCATCAAACGCGCAGCCGCCGATCAGGGCTTCATCGAACGCAAAGCTCACGCCCGCAGCATCGGCGCTCCATTCTAGCACGCGTTTGGCCTGCGCCACCACTTCAGGGCCGATCCCGTCGCCGGGAAGAAGAAGAATCGTTTTGCTGCTCATAGGAAACTCCACAGGTAAAAGACCAGCGCGCCGGTCATGTAAACACTCAGGCTGCGCAGGCTAAACAGGAAAAAAATACTGATCGGTTCGCGCCGCCATAGCACGCCGGAAAGCTCTTCCAGCATCACCACCGCCCAGATCACCGCCATGGCGGCAAACAGCAGCGCGGGGTGGGCTTCCACATGCGATGCCACAAGGCTGATGAGAGTGGCGATCACCGCTTGCACCAGCAGTTGGATGATGGTGAGGGTGCGCTTTTCATGGCGCCGCCAGTCGGTGGGGCGAATGCTGGAATGGCGGGTCCATGCGCGCTGGAACAGCAGCGGCGAAAACCACAGCACGCGCACCAGCAGCATGGCCAGCGTGGCCACGGCAACGGAAGGCCAGTGCTGGCCGAGATGGGAAACAAGATCAGGCATGGGCGGGTTGTACCAGCTTAGCGCGCGAGCGCAAGAAGCGCGTGAGAAAATCCGCGATGCGGGGGCCTAGCGGTTCCGGAATCCCGCGTCGGTATACGTCCCTTTGCTGCCGGGGGTAGCGGCAATCTGCATATCGAGTCCCGCCTGAAGCGCAATGCCGTCGATTGCCTGTATGACGGTTTCGGCGCGAATGCGTTCGGCCGCCGATACATTATTCAAAACGCTCGGTTCCAGATGGAGGAGCAGCCGGGCTTTGATATGCTTCAAATTATCGCTGATGGGGGTTAATGCCACGCGAAGAGCCGTGTGGGGGGCGGGCGTTTCGATTAAGCTAACATCCGCAATGACTTTTGCGTATTCGTTCGGCATGTCGACACCGCTCTGGCTTACAAAGCGCATGGCAAGCGTATCGTTGACCAGCGTGCGCAGCCCGATAAGCAAGCGTCGCTGCGTGCGCGCAGTAACTACTGGGTCGGCATCAGCCATGGTTTCTCGTGGGTGAGGCGTGTCTCGTAGGCGGCAATCGCCTCGCGTTTCTGCAGGGTCAGGCCGATATCGTCGAGCCCTTCGACCAGGCATTTCTTGCGGAATGGATCGAGCTCGAAGCGGAACTGGTGGTTGCCCGCGCGCACGGTTTGTTCCGGCAGGTCGACGGCGATTTCGCCGCCTGCTTCCGCCGCCTGCATTAGCGATTCCACCTGATCGCGCGGCAGGGTGACGGGTAGGATGCCGTTTTTGAAGCAGTTATTGTAGAAAATATCGGCGAAGCTGGGGGCGATCACGCAGCGAATGCCGAAATCGGCCAGCGCCCATGGCGCATGCTCGCGCGAGCTGCCGCAGCCGAAATTCTCATACGCGACGAGGATCTGCGCGTGGTCGTACGGCGCGCGGTGCAGAACGAAATCCTCGATCTTTGCACCATCTACGGTGTAGCGCATCTCGAAGAACAGGCCGTCTTTCAGCCCGGTGCGTTTAATGGTTTTCAGGAACTGCTTCGGGATAATCATATCGGTGTCGATATTCTGCAAGGGCAGTGGCGCGGCGATGGCGCTTACATGGTCGAATTTCTGCATCACAAGGTTCCTTCTCTAGCGCGGTTCTATAGCCGGGTTTTCAGGCGTGGGCAAGGGCCGCTCGATGACGCGGCTGCCGATCACCGCGTCGTGCAGCGCGGTTTTCTGTTTGGTCAGGCCGATCATCACGAAGCCCAGCCCGAACGTCATCCACGACAGCATGGCGGCGGCATGGCGCACGCTGGCCTGAAAATAGTTCAGGCGCGCGCCATTGGCCATCACCACCTGCAGCTTGCACCAGTGTTTGCCCGGCGTGGCCAGCCAGCGCGTGCCCGCCACGAACCAGATGTTGTAGGCCGCCGACACGATGAGCCACAGCGTGAGGTCGCCCATATCGACCAGCCCACCGGTGCCGCTGGCGCCATTGGCCTGCAGCAGCGCCTGAATGGTGCCTGCATCGCCCGCCTGCAGCCAGCCCATGTTAATGAGTTGCTGCACGTTGGGATCGGTTGCCTGTGCATGGGCGAGGCCGCCCAGCAGGCTGCCCACAAGCCACGCCAGCAGCACCACCAGATGCGCGTCGATGGCGTAGGCGGTCGAGCGCCGCCAGAACCCTGCGTAATGCATGGCGGGGGCGGCGCTCATCGCTTAGTCGCGGTAGGGTTTGCGCGGGCCCTTGCTGAAGGGCTTTTTGTCGCCATAGGGCTTCTTGTCACCGTAGGGTTTTTTATCCCCGTAGGTTTTCTTTTCGCCGTATGCTTTTTTCTCACCGTACGGCTTCTTATCGCCATAGGGTTTTTTGTCGCCGTAGGGTTTTTTATCGCGCGGTTTGTATTCGCGCTCGCCCTCGCCACGCGGCGCACGCGGCTTGTATTCGCGTTCGCCGTCTTCGCGCGGGGCGCGGGGCTTGTATTCACCGCGGGGTTTGTACTGGCGTTCTTCGCGGTCGGGGCGTTCACCGCGCGGCTTATCGAAATCGCGCTTGGGCTTGCGGTCGAAGCGTTCTTTGCGCTCGGCAAACTCGCGGTCGCGCTCGGCTACTTCGCGCTCTTTGCGCTTTTCGTCTTTCGCTTCCACCTTCACGCCATGGCGCAGGCCCACCAGCAGGCGGCCCACTTCTTCGCGCGCGGTGCGGAAATTCTCGGCATCTTCTTCCTTCAGCGCGCCAAGGCGCTCGGCGATGGTCGCGAGCGTATCCAGCTCGGCGCTGGCGGCTTGTGCATCGTAGTAGCTGTTTAAGATGCCTTGCTCGTTCGGCTTGCCCGAAGCGGCGGCGATGTGGGTGGCGATGCGGGTGGCGGCCGCGCAGAATTCGCGCTTCAGCTCTTTCGCGTCAAAATCATCGGCGAGCTGGTAGGCTTGTTCGGCAAGCGCCACGGCTTTTTGCCATGCCGGCAGGTCGGCATAGCTGCGGGCGGCCGATAGCGCGCCGGTGCGCAAAGGGGCGGAATTGGTGGTCATGTTATACGATCTTTCTAACGTCGGTTAAGGTGCCGGTGATGGCCGCAGCAGCGGCCATGGCGGGGGACATAAGGTGGGTTCGGCCGCCACGTCCCTGGCGGCCTTCGAAATTGCGGTTGCTGGTGCTGGCGCAGCGTTCGCCGGGCGAGAGTCGGTCGTTGTTCATGGCGAGGCACATCGAGCAGCCCGCTTCGCGCCATTCAAACCCGGCTTCGGTGAAGATTTTATCCAGGCCTTCTTGTTCCGCTTGCGCCTTCACAAGGCCTGAGCCGGGCACGACCATGGCGAGTTTCACGCTGGGAGACACATGCTTGCCAGCCACCACTTTGGCCACTTCGCGCAGATCTTCGATGCGGCCATTGGTGCAACTGCCGATGAAGATTTTATCGACCGGAATCTGGCTGAACGGCGTGCCGGGCGTGAGGCCCATGTAATCGAGCGAGCGGGCGATGGTGTCGCGCTGTGCTTCGGGGAAGTCAGTGGGCGAGGGCACGGCGCCGGTAATGGGCAGCACGTCCTGCGGGCTGGTGCCCCACGTGATTTGCGGCACGATATCGGCGGCATTCAGGGTGATTTCCACGTCGAAATGCGCGCCCTCGTCGGAGGGCAGGGTTTTCCAGTACGCCACCGCCGCGTCGTAATCGGCGCCTTGCGGCGCCATGGGGCGGCCACGGAAATAGGCGAAGGTTTTCTCATCCGGCGCAATCAGGCCCGCGCGCGCACCGGCTTCAATGCTCATGTTGCACACCGTCATGCGGCCTTCCACCGACAGGTTGCGAATGGCGCTGCCGGCATCTTCGATCACGTAGCCGGTGCCGCCGGCGGTGCCGATTTTGCCGATGATGGCGAGGGTGATGTCTTTGGCCGTCACGCCCGGGCCGAGATCGCCATCGACCGTCACGCGCATGTTCTTGGCGCGTTTCTGGATGAGGGTTTGCGTGGCCAGCACATGCTCGACTTCCGAGGTGCCGATGCCGAAGGCCAGCGCGCCGAATGCGCCGTGGGTGCTGGTGTGCGAATCGCCGCAGACGATGGTGGTGCCGGGCAGGGTGAAGCCTTCTTCCGGGCCAACGATATGCACGATGCCCTGGCGCACATCGTCCATGCGGAAATACTGCACGCCGAATTCGGCACAGTTATCTTCCAGCGTTTGCACCTGAATGCGCGAGGTTTCGTCTTTGATGCCCTGAAGGCGGTCTTTGGTGGTGGGCACGTTGTGGTCGGCGACGGCCAGCGTTTGCTTCGGTGCATGCACCGGGCGACCGGCATTGCGCAGGCCTTCAAACGCCTGCGGGCTGGTCACTTCATGCACAAGGTGGCGGTCGATATAGAGCAGGCAGGTGCCGTCTTCCGCCTCGTGGACGAGGTGGGCATCGAAGATTTTATCGAAAAGGGTGCGCGGTTTGTTTGTCATCGGGTTCAGCATTCAGGATTCGGGATTCAGGGAAAAAGGAATTCGCTGAATCCTGAGGGCGGAATCCCGTATGCGTGCTTACGCGTTGCTGTCGCTGGCGGCAGCGGCTTTCTCGCCTTTCGCGGCGGCGATAGCGGCCAGGTCGATTTTCTCTTTAATGCGGGCAGCTTTACCGGTGCGGCCACGCAGGTAGTAGAGTTTCGCACGGCGCACTTCGCCCTGACGCACGCGAACCACCGATTCAATGCGCGCCGAGAAAAGCGGGAACACACGCTCAACGCCTTCGCCGTGGCTGAGTTTGCGCACGGTGAAGCTGCTGTTGAGGCCAGCGTTCTTAATGGCGATGCACACGCCTTCAAACGCCTGAATACGCTCGTTCGCGCCCTCGATGATTTTCACGTTCACGCGCACCACATCGCCCGCTTTAAAAGCGTCGACTTTGGTGTTTTTCATCACTTTTTCAAGCTGTTCGGCTTCGAGTTGTTCAATGATGTTGGCCATAAATTACCTGCGGCGTTCTACGTGTTATACTATGAAAGGTGGGGCTAAATACATAAGGACGGGCGGCTTGGCAAGGGGTATTTTTGTTGCCATTCTGCTTAGTTTAATGGCTTCTTGCTTGATTAAGGCCACTTAGCACTTTTGGCTCGCAGAGTTTTTTCCCCGCCTGTTGACCTGCCGCCTGCAAATCAAGCAGTGCCCCAAGCATCTCGGGATGCACCTCCGTAAGCTTCTTAAGGTGATTGCAGGGGCGCTGGGTATTTGACCATTGCGTTGCCGCTTCGATGCGATTGCCCCACAGGTGTATAGTAGGGAAAAGATAGCGTGCTGACGGCTGCTTTAAGGAATCAAGTTTTTTATAAAGCTGAGAAATAATCCCATTAATATACATATCCAGTTCTATGGTGACTTCTTCACGGTCATCCACAGCAAGCTCCAGTGCCAGATCATTCACGCGAAGGCGCTTAGGCTCTAACGTGGCATGGGTATCAGCGATAAGCTGATCAACACGAGCATGTAAGTTATGAGTATCGAAAGCCTTCTGTAAAATAGCGGGGCGTTTGGTGCGCGTTGTCATAAAAGCTCCTTTGTTGAGGGCTTTCTATCAAACGTCGCTTAAGGAAAGCGTGAAGCTTTTATGACGATTCCAGCAAACCCGGGCGGCGCCTGGTGGTTATTTCCTGTGCACGCTCCAGCCGTCGCGCAAAAAAAGCCTGGTACGCGGGCTTAGAACCCGCCCACGTAATAGAAGGCGCAGGCGGGGGCGGTATATAACACGTTATATTCCGCCGTGCTTTCTACCCCATTGCCGCCACCGGCCGTAGCGGTGTTGCAATTGGTGTGGGCACCAGCACCAGGGCCCGAGGCGCGGGTAATGAGCTTGCCGCTGCCGGGTTTGCCATCGTCTATTTTATTATCGATATTCCAGCTATCTTCCGGCAGGAAATCGGGGTCGATGCAATCCCAGTTGTTGCAGCTGCCGATTGCCAGCGTATTGCCATAGGGGCCGACGAACTGATAGGTGCCTGCCGTCGAAACCGGGGTGACGGCATAAAATGTGATGCCGGTGCTGGTGCCCAGCTTTAGGGCCGGTGTGTTGATGCCGGGGTCATGGTCGAAATTCGCTGTGATCGGCCCTTCAACCCCGCTGTAGCTGCCCTCGATCAGGCCCGCATTGGCCAGATGTTGCCACGCGCGGAAGCTTTCATACATATTCGTGCCAGCGATTTTGCCATCGCCATCACCATTGCAGGTGGCGGTGCGTGCAGTGCGCACGGTGTTGGTAGGGCAGCCATTGGGGTCGGTGCCCCATGCATTGGCGGCCATGGTGAAGTCACCGGGCAAGGCCATGTATTTGTCACGGAAGGCATAGATGCTGGTGCTGATTTTTGTGATCTGGGTGGTGAATTCGTGCCGCTCCGAAGCACGAATAAGGGACTGCCCGGTCAATATGCTACCAATCAGCAAGCCAAGAATGACCAGCACCAACGCCAATTCCAATAAGCTGAACCCTCGTTTCATCGTGCGACTATGGAGGAGGGGTAAGTACATGTCAATTTTCTAATAAATCTGGCCGTTTTTTGCGGGTCAGGGCTTGTGCCTGCTCCAGTCGCCACTGGTCGATCTTCGCGTGGTGGCCCTGGGTGAGGATTTCCGGCACGGCGCGGCCTTCCCAAAGGGCGGGTTTGGTGTAATGGGGGTATTCGAGCAGGTTAGCGTAAACACCATCGCCAAAGCTTTCTTCGCTAAGGCTTGCATGTTTACCGATCACGCCGGGCAATAAGCGCACCAGCCCATCGAGCAGTGCCATAGCCGGGATGTCGCCGCCGGTGAGTACGAAATCGCCCAGTGAAATCTCGCGCGGCTGGTGTTTTTCCAGCACCCGCTCATCCAGCGCCTCGAACCGCCCACAGAACAGAATAGCGTCGCGCTGCGCCAGCTCTTTAAGTACAGGCTGGGTTAAGCGCTCGCCGCGCGGGCTGAAGTGAATGAGCTGGGCATTGGGTTGGCGTTTTTTTGCTTCTGCAATGGCGGCATCGGCCACGTCGGGCTTGATGACCATGCCCGCACCGCCGCCATAGGGCGAATCATCCACTTTCTGGTGAATGCCCACACCGAAATCGCGCAATGGCAATATATCGAGCTGCCATAGCCCGCTTTTCATGGCTTCGCCAATCAGCGAATGCCCCAGTGGGCCGGGATACATCGCCGGTTCCAGCGTGATAACGGTGGCGCGCCAGCTCATGCCGCGTCTCCGCCGGCGCTTTCTTCCTCGCGGCTGCCCAGCAGCATGGGTGGGTCGATAGTGATGCGCCCGGCGGCGACGTCAATTTCAGGGAAGGTGGCGTGGGTGAAGCTGAACCATTCGGTGGTGTCGTTCGCCAGCGCGATCTCCAGCAGGTCGCCCGCGCCGAAATTCTGCACATCCACCACTGTGCCGAACGCGCTGCCATCGCCCTGCTGTACAGCGAGGCCGATCAGGTCACTGAGGTAGAATTCATTGGGGTTTTGGGTGGCGGGAAGCTGGCTGCGCGCTACACCCAGTGCGGTGCCGCGCAGCAGGTCGGCCTGTTCGCGGCGGGTAATGCCCTCGATTTCAATAATGAACAGTCCCTGCGCTTCACCGGTCACGCGGAAGCGGTAGCCGGTGCCGCGCGCATCGGTGAGGGGGCCGTAGCCTGCAAAAGCGCGTGCGGGCTCGGTAAACGACTTCACTTTTACCCGCCCGCTTACACCGTGCGGTGCGGTGATGGCGGCCAGTTGCACCCATTCGTCTGTCGCGGCAGCGGGCATTAGTTGGTCTGGATGATAATGCCGATCACGCCCATCACGAGGCCGACGACAGCAAGTGCGATTTCCATAGCAATCTCCTAACAAAAACGCTGGAATCCTAGTGGATCCCAGCGTTCCTGAATAGTGACAATTCGATGACGCTTACTCGGCAGCAGCCGGGGCTTCTTCGGCCGGAGCGGCAGCAGCTTCGGCGGCGGCGGCGGCTTCGGCTTCTTTCGCTGCGGCAGCTTCGGCTTCCGCGTTGGCTTTTGCTTCGGCTTCGGCAGCGGCTTTTTTCTCAACGCGGGTCAGCTTGTCGGCTTTTTTGCGCGGTTTCTGGGGCTTGCCTTCGCTGCTGGCTTTTTTGGTCAGGCCCGAATCCACGAGGATGCTGTTCACGCGCTCGCTCGGCAGTGCGCCAACGTTCAGCCAGTGCTGGATGCGCTCCTGGTTCAGCACCAGGCGGCGGGGGCTGTCTTTGGCTTCGAGCGGGTTGAAGGTGCCCAGTTTTTCGATGAAGGCGCCATCGCGCGGGGCGCGCTTATCGGCGGCAACGATGCTGTAGAAGGGGCGTTTTTTGGCGCCACCACGGGCGAGACGAAGTACGGCAGACATTTGGTTTCTCCTTTCGGTTGAAGCGCTTAACCGCCCAATGCGGGTTCGGGCTTCATGTACCCAAGTGAATGTTACCCGGTGAAGGGAGGTGGGCTTTAACCATAATGTCACACTGCGCGCAAGCGGATTCTGCTAGGTTTGGCGCATGAATGAGCATGTGACACGGCTAGGTGCGCAGGGTCGGGGGGCGAAACCATCGCCGTGCGAGGCCCCGTTGCATTCGCTGGCGCTGCTGGATCCGGTCACGCGCAGTTTCCACCCCGCGCGCCAGCCGAAGAACATGAGTAAAAGCGCCGAAAAATCGTTGTTGCTTTACCAGATCGAGCAATGCGCCGCGCTTGCCCCACCCGCGTTTGAGCCCATAGCTGCGCGGCTTTCCATGCATGCGCGCGCGCTCGAAAACCGGCAAAACGACCATCGCCACCCCATTCACGGCTCATTGGGCGACGATGGCGCCAAAACGCAGGTGATGGGCGCTTCGCGTGCCGATTACGAAGCCATGCGCTCCTGCAGCATTCAGGCGCGCGATGCGGTGCTGAAACAGGTTACTCCGCTTGCATTTGGCGAAGCCATGCGCAGCGATTGGGTCGGAGCGCCAAGCATGGAATCATTCCCGGCCATTCAGCGCGCGGCCAAACAGGCCTACCAGATGGGCCTGCTTGCCCAACTACGCGAGGGATTGCGCGATGCGGGCGCGCAGGCCAAATGGCCCAGTTTCCGCGACCAGACGCGCGCCGCGATTCGTCATTATACTGAGGCGGGCGGTGATCTCGCCACGCGCGATCCGGCGCTTTATGCGCGCTTGCAAGGGCAGTTCGCGCAACCTTCTTATGTGCGCACCGCCGCCGCGCGCGACGCGCTCGATGGCCAGCGCATCGACCATTTCCACGAATTGTTCCCCGATACCATCATCCGTGCGTACAAAAACGATCGGCGCGAAATTCGGGCGGGGGAAGGGGACGCGCACAAACCCCTGCACCAGCGCTGCGCCACGCTGGATCTTGTATACGCGCTGCGCTGGGGCGCAATGTGCGATAAATTATCGGATCGTCTTTATACGCTGCAGGCCACCATGGTTAACCCCGACTATCGCGGCCATCGCTACGATGCGAGCGTTGCCGCGATCGTGCAGGCCTGCAGCGATGGGCCGAAGCCCAGCTTGGGTGCCCAGCGCTGATTGTCATCGAATCTTCATGTGACGGGAGCATCGGCGGTGATTAGCTTCTGGCCATGTCCCAGGCATCGACCCGTCCGCTTTTTAGCGAAGTTTATTTCCGTGAGCAGCGGCAGCGCTTTTTACAGCAGCAGCGGGAAAACGCGCGGATTGTCGAAACGCATCTTGAGCGGATTATCGAACCGATCCGTGCGGTTTCCTACGCGGCGAAAATGGAGTTGCGCACCAGCCCCGAGCTGGCAAGCATTCATTACGATCATTCGTTGCAGGCGATCACCGCTGGTATTGCTGCAGAAGAAATCCAGCGGCTCATTGCGCTGTGCATCGAGGGGACGGCGAACGAAAGCCAGCAGCGAGTCATTGCGGGGCTGCGCGAAAACCCCAAACAGCTGCGTGAGGTGCTGATTTCCGCTTATCAGGCCCCGGCCGTCGAGCGTTTCTGGCGGCACCATGCCAATACGCATCGCCATGCCTATGTGCCCGAGCCGGGAAAAATGGGGCGTGAAATGCTCGCCCGGCTGGTGCGCGAGCATTTTGAAACCATTCCGGGTATTACGGATTTGCGCGGGGGCGCACGCAGCGTTTAGCCGCCAAAATTCCCCAGCATCTGCTTCATCTTCAGGGGGTTCATCATCCCCTTTTTGCCCATTTTGCCGAATTGCTTCATCATGGTTTCCATCTGCTGGTACTGCTTCACCAGCTGGTTCACCTGCTGCACCGTGCTGCCCGAGCCGGCGGCAATGCGGCGGCGGCGCGAGGCGTTCAGCACGGTGGGCTGCGCGCGCTCTTTTTTCGTCATCGAAAGAATGATGGCTTCCTGCCGCGCGAAGGCGGATTCGTCGATCTCGCGGCCCGCCATCGCTTCCTTGATTTTGCCCATGCCGGGCATCAGGCTCAGCATGCTGCCCACGCCGCCCATTTTTTTGATCTGCTGCATGTGCTTCAGCATGTCGTTCATGTCGAACGCCCCGGCCATCATGCGCTTGGCGGCTTCTTCGGCGTCTTTTTCGTTCAGCACTTCCGCCGCGCGCTCGACCAGCGCCACTACGTCGCCTTTGTCGAGGATGCGCCCGGCGATGCGTTCGGGGTGGAAAGGCTCGAACGCGTCGAGCTTCTCGCCAAGGCCCATGAATTTGATCGGCTGGCCGGTGACATGGCGCATGGAAAGCGCCGCGCCGCCGCGCGCATCGCCATCGAGCCTCGTCAGCACCGTGCCGGTAATGCCAATAGCATCGTGGAAGCTTTTGGCGATGTTCACCGCATCCTGCCCGGTTAGCGCGTCGGCCACCAGCAGGGTTTCCACTGGCTGCGCCAGTTGCTTCACGTCTTTCAATTCCTGCATCAGCGCGTCGTCGACATGCAGGCGACCGGCGGTGTCGAGGATGAGCACATCGTAATTGCCACGGCGCGCCGCGTCGAGCGCGCGTTCGGTGATTGCGCGCGGCTGCTGCCCGGGCACGATGGGCAGGCTCTCTACCCCGGCCTGCGCCGCCACGGTGGCGAGCTGTTCCTGCGCAGCGGGGCGGTACACGTCGAGCGAGGCGACCAGCACGCGCTTGCGCTGTTTCTCGCGCAGGCGTTTGGCCAGTTTGCCGCTGCTGGTGGTTTTGCCCGAGCCTTGCAGCCCGCACATGAGAATCACCGCCGGCGGTGCGACGGCTAAATTGAGCACGTCGCCGCCATCCGTCATTTTTTTGAGTTGTTCGGCCATGGCTGCCGGATGGGTGGCATCCCCAGTTTGCAGGGGAGCTTGCGGTGTGCCGCCCAGCAGGCTCACCAGCTCGTCATGCACCAGCTTAATGACCATTTGCGCCGGGTTAATGGTGGCGATGATCTCGGCGCCGATGGCTTTTTCCTTCAACCGGGCTGTGAATTCCTTCACCACCGGCAGCGCCACGTCGGCCTCGAGCAGGGCAATGCGCACTTCGCGCAGCGCCGCATCCACATCCGCCTCGGAAAGCACCCCGCGGCTGCGCAGCTTATCCAGCGATGAAACCAGTTTTTTGGAGAGATTGTCAAACATGCGTCTGCAAGTAAGCGAGGCAGCCTGAAAACACAAGCCCGTCGGCGCCGCCGAAAAAAAACGCCGCGTGCCCGAGGGGCGAACGCGGCGAAGCAATGAGAGACACAGAATTAATGTCCCAAGCTCTAGTGCAACTAGGAATCATTCGCAACAATATTTTTAAGGGGTATGTTTTTTATTAGAATCTGGGGCTGCTGCACTGGCCGACTGTGGAAAAGTCGGGGGATAGCAGAGTCACGTTGCTGAAAGGATTGAATTTGCGTATGGTGCGCACCGATTTAACCGTCATCCCTGCGCAGGCAGGGATCTCGGGCCACGGGGCGATGCAGATGCATGGGAACGTGGTGCCTTAGATGCCTGCCTGCGCAGGCATGACAAAAACGAAAGAAGAACGATGACCGAGCCTGCCGCCCCCGATATTTCCGCTCTCAGCTTTGAAGCCGCCATGAAAGAGCTGGAAACCATTGTGCGGGCGCTGGAATCGGGCAATGCCGATCTCGACCGCGCCATCACCGATTACCAGCGCGGCAACGCGCTGAAAGACCATTGCCTGAAAAAACTTGCCGAAGCCAAGCTGAAGGTCGAGCAGATCGCCCAAAGCGCCGATGGCAGCCTTTCCACCACCCCTTTTTCCGCCGAGTAACCAATGAAAACCGAACAAGCCATGAGCGCCAGCCTGCAGCAAGCCCTGTCCGATGTGACGGAAAAACTCGACACAGTGATGGACGATTTGCTGCCCACCTCGCTGCAGCTTTCCACCAAAGTGATTTCGTTTAACAGCCGCGAGGAAGAAACCGAAATTGCACCCGCCCCGAGCGGTGAGGCGAAGGTCATGGAAGCCATGCGCTATTCGGCGCTGGGTGGCGGCAAGCGCCTGCGCCCGTTCCTCACGGTGGAAGCCGCCAAGCTGTTCGGCGTGAACCCCGACGCGGCGATGATGACGGCGGCGGCCATTGAATTCGTCCACGTCTATTCGCTGATCCACGATGATTTACCCGCCATGGATAACGACGATTTCCGCCGTGGCAAACCCTCGAACCACAAGCAATTCGGCGAAGCCGCGGCCATCCTCGCCGGCGATGCGCTGCTGACTTATGCGTTTGAAGTGCTGGCCAACCCGCGCGTGCATGCCGATGCGGCGGTGCGCTGCGAGCTGATCCGCTCGGTGGCGCGCGCCGCCGGGGTGCGCGGCATGGTCGGCGGCCAGATGATGGATCTCGACGCCGAGCATAAGGAGCTGAGCATCGAGGAAGTGATTCGCCTGCAGCGCCTGAAAACCGGCGAGATGTTCGCGGTGAGCTGCGAGGCCGGGGCCATCCTCGGCAAAGCGCCGGAGCCGATGCGCGCCCGCCTGCAGCGCTACGCGCACGATATCGGCCTTGCCTTCCAGATCACCGACGATCTGCTCGACGTGGAAGGTACCCGCACCGAAACCGGCAAAGGCACGCAAAAAGATGCGGCGGCGGGCAAAGCCACGCTGGTTTCCGTGCTCGGCGTTGACCGCGCGCGCGAACAGGCGCACACGCTGGCCACGCAGGCGTTGAACCATCTGAGCCCGTTCGATGCCCGCGCCGACCGCCTGCGCGAACTCGCGAAATTCGTGGTGAGCCGTAAGAATTAATCCCCGCCCGGCCTCTCCTTGGGTAGAGGTGAGGAATTGTCATGGCAAAAATCCGGTTAGATCAGCTCCTCGTTGCGCAAGGCCTTGCCGACACGCGCAGCAAAGCGCAGGCGCTGATTATGGCCGGGCTGGTTTATCTCGGGGAAAAAAAACTCGATAAAGCCGGGCTGGAATTGCCGGGCGATGCGGCCATCACCGTGCGCGGCAAGGAGCATCCCTGGGTGTCGCGCGGGGGCATGAAACTGGCGAAAGGCCTCACCCATTTCGGGGTCGACCCCACCGGGCTGGTGGCAATGGATGTCGGTTCGTCGACCGGTGGCTTCACCGATGTGCTGCTCACGAATGGCGCAGCGAAAGTCTATGCGGTGGATGTCGGTACCGGCCAGCTCGACCCCAAAATCCGCGGCGATGCGCGTGTGGTGGTGATGGAGCAAACCAACGCCCGCCACCTCACGCGTGAAATGGTGCCCGACGCGCTTGACCTGATTGTGTGCGATGCGTCGTTCATCTCGCTCACCAAGGTGTTGCCCGCCGCACTGGCGCTGGCCAAACCGCAGCAGGCGCAATTGCTGACCCTCATCAAACCGCAATTCGAGGTGGGCAAAAAAGAAGTGAGCCGTGGCAAAGGAGTCATCACCGACCCGGCGCTGCACGAAGCCGTGTGCGCCGACATCGCCGCATGGCTGGTGGGCGAGGGGTGGCGGGTGATCGGCATCACGGAAAGTCCCATCACCGGCCCGAAAGGGAATAAAGAATTTTTACTGTACGCGAGGAACGCATGAGCCGCCTGTCCGACATTTTTATCGAATCGCTGGTGCATCGCCTGCTGCCCATGCAGCCGGAAATCACGCTGCCTGCCATGCAGGCCTTCGGCCAGCCGCCCGCCATTGCGCTGGTGGCGGCAGCGGCGGGTGCGCTCATCGCCAGCGTGGCGCTGTATGGCATTGGCGTGTGGCTGCGGCGCATGCCGAAAAAAATCAGCACCGAAGCGCAGCAGGCGCGCATCGAAAAACTGCGCGCGGTGGCAGTGGAATGGCTGCCATGGCTGCTGATTCTTGCGCCGTCGCCGGTAGGGGGCATGCTAATTATCGCCGCCGGGTTTTTCGCCATTCGCCCATGGCGCGTTGCGCTCGCGGTGATGGCGGGTGAAGCCGCCTGGCGGTTATCGCCGTACCTATAATCCCACAACTCCCGTCATTGCGAGCGAAGCGCGGCAATCCAGAACCCGCGATGGCCTGAGGGTTCTGGAT
>JBIISI010000085.1:0-7613 GCA_044341105.1 Rickettsiales bacterium
GGGTCGGTTAAGTAATCGTTGCCCTCCATCAGAGCGACATAGCCCGGCGGGGCAATGCGAGTGATCACATATGCCCCGCTCTTGCGCACATACGCGCCGTTCCTCACGACGAAGGCATAGCCCGGCGACAACGGCGGAAGGCCGCCTTCATTATTGCCACCAAACAATAAGAAGAATGACATGCGCCACCTATGCCGCCGCGCGGGTCGCCAGCTCGATTTGCAGGGCACTTGCCTGCGGCTGGTTCGACTCGATTTTTACGAAACGCACCCCGCCAAAATCGCTGGGCGACAGGGGAATGTAGTCGCCGGGGGCGGCCACCGGCGAGGCGACAACCGCTGTTAATGCCGCACCGGTCGCGCGATCTTTCATGCGGCGATAGGTGCCATCAAGGCTGGTGGCCACCAGAAATGTCAGTCCCGTGCCAACAAATCCTGCGGGCAGATAAAGACCAAACAGCGTGGCATGCCGCAGGTCGATGGCAGAGCTGACGGCCGCAGCGCTAGCCATACTAACATTCACATTTTCTTCAATTTTTGGAATAGTATTGATCATTGAAAGCTCCTTAAAGATGGGTCGAAACGCTGTGGTAAACCAGCAGCGCTACCATGATAAAATTAAGCCATTCCGCGATGGCGGATGTTTTAAAGAAGTGCATACTGACGGTGTAGGCAGCTGGAGCGAAAAGCAGCATGATCAGCATCTGCGGCACAACCACACTGATGGTTCCCACAATTCCCAGCCATTTCCAGCCCATGCACCACCAGCTGTAGAGGGGATCATCAACCGCACGGCCGATATAATGAATCCAGAACCAGCGCACGCCACTACGTTCTACTGATTCAGGCTCATCCGGTATCGCAGCTCCCTTCATCGCATAAAAATTGCCATGCCCCGCCGCCATACCAATGGCCGCCGCAGGCCCGGCCAGTAACCCCGACCAGCCCGCCACAACATAGCTTGCAGCGCTAAACCCAACTACCAGAGCAATATAGGCGATGATCCGCCACCCGCTCCAACCGCCAATGCCATGCATGCGGCCGGCAGGCACTAGCAAAAAGAATAGGGTTTCTGGGAGCCAATTCATGCGTTGTCCTCTAACTGGCCACGCAATAAGATGATCTGCTCGTTGACATCTCTCAGCCATGCCCGCCCGGCGGCGCTGCCACCGGCATCGTCGGTTTGCGCTTCCCGCAACCGGCGGGCAGTTACCGTTGCTTCGAGCGCAACGATTTCAGCAAGAATCACTTCATCGGCGGTTGGCGCGGGAATATCTTCGCTGATTGGCAGCCCACCCGCGCCGGGCTTGATGCGCTTGCCATTGGCTTGATCAGCCAGTAACTGCGCATGCAGCTCGTTGCTGATCTCTACACAGTCCTCGGGCATTTCTTCATGAAGGCCTTGAGCGTAAAAACCACCCGTGGTGGCGCTATAATATAATTGCATTGCCTGTCTCCTAATAGCCGATTGCAAACCATGAAAAAATACCAACGTTTGCCGCAGCTCCGCCACGGGCGTAGATAAATGATAAGGTGGTGGCATTAAAGCCGACCCCGGCGTAGCCAACGGCCGATGCCGTGGACTCACCATCGTTCGACAAGCACAGAACGCAGGCAGTCGGGAATGCGATGGGCAAGGTAACAGTCGCCGCACCGCTAGCGTTTGTGGAGGCTTCACCCCACTGCAGGATCAACTTGCCGGGGAGGCGCTGGTAACCGTTACCCGCAAGTGCCTGCCGACCCGGCGCGTTAAACTGATTGACGATCTCCGCAAGCACAAACGCTGTGTTCGCCAGGCGCGTGCTGTTATTGCCCACGGCCTGGGTCGGCGCGGTAGGGGTTCCCTGCAAACCCGCATTGATAATCGGCGCGGCATAATCTGCGATCAGCTCACCGATGGCCAACAACAGCTGACCAAGATTGCCCTCGTCTGGCTCAAGACCAGCAGCCCCAATCACCGCAAGGATTTCTCGCATCGGATGCTCGATAGCCCGGGCGTCAGGGATGGAACCCTTGATACCCGCAAGCGCATTGCCATTGCTGTAAGATGCGTTGGGATCTGCATCACCAAAAGGCTGGTAATATTTCATGGCCGTTAAACTCCTTCGTAACCAACGATTAAATGGGTGTGGGCTGGCTTCAGCTTTTGCAAAACGCAATTGAGATCATCCGCCTGGCGGAAATCCAATAGGGGGCTGTCGATCGTTGATTCCCCGCAATACAGATAAAGGAGCTTGGCATCCTTCACGATAACCTGCCAAACATAGCGCTCTTCATGACCACCAGTAAGGTGGTCGGTGCCACAATGGCTGATACCGCACATGAACGGCCGGTTTTCCTCGATCTCAATATCGTAGCCGAGACTCGCCGCTACTTCGGTGAAATACTGGCGGGACTGCCCGCCAATGCGCAGCACCTTCGACACCAAAGCCGCGATGCGTTCGGGTACGCTATCCGCCAGTACCGTGCAATCATCGGGCAACCCGGCGGCATTTTCCCAATCTTCCAGTAACAACCGCGTCGAGCTGGGCAAGGCCTCTCGGATAATGCCTTCCGCACGCTCGTGGATAAATGCCAGCTCGGCGGCGATAACCTTGAGAACCGCAAGCAATGCCGTGTCGCTGTCAAAACTCCATGCCTGCCCGGTGGGCAGTAAGGCCTTCAACTGCTCAACATAAGCATCCCGGTTCATACGATACCTGCAAAGGTGATGGTGCCGAGTGTGGTGATCTCGCCAAATGCCCGCGCAACATTGGCGCTAGGGCTAAGCAGGATATGGTCTGCTTCCCCGGCCGCTACCGAGATTGCCTCACGAATATGCGACAGCAGCAGGGTGCCGCCCGGAACCGATTCACGGCGGATCAGATCCGCCAGCTCGGCCGCAATAGCCTGCTGCACCGCAATGCTGTTCGGGTTAATTTGAATCGATAGATTCAGCGGTACCGCTGTGGGGGCGGCCACCGTAACATCTGCCGTAACAGGGCGCACGTTATCGATATGGCTTTGCACCTCCGCCACTTCCAAAGGCGATGGAATGATACTGCCTTCTTTTTCATCCATCACGAACAGCAGGTAAACGGAGCCAAGCCCCAATTGGTGGGGGAACGGCCAGCAGCGGGTAACGCCGGGAACCTCTTTTGCCCAGGCAATGTAATCTGCCTGGCTACCGCCATGGGGCGGCGTGCGCCAACGCTCGACCACCCGCGCGCGCCACGACTCGATATCCTCGATGTCGACACCGCCGGTGATGCCTAGCGCTGAAACCGTCGCGTTGGACTGCACGCCTGCAAGGGGTGAGATCAGAGCTAGGCTGGTTGCTGCGGCGAGATTACCAGTCACCCCTTCGGCTACAGCGGTTACTGCGACGACGGCAGCGCCGGCCATAATAGTGGCATCCGCATTGGTCGTGTATTCAGCGCCATCACTGCGGCGAAGGTGGGTGCCCTGCGGAATCACCGCACCTGCAGTGCCTGCGAAGCCAACCACACCTGAGGCAAAGCTCGCTGTACGGCGCTCGATCGCACGCAGGTTGGCATGAATCGGCAGGTATTCAGCATCGCATGTGGTGGGCAGAATTTGCTTCATTACATACTCGATGAAGCCATCCATCTCGTAGGAAGCCATGGCAAGCGCGCGCGCCAACACGCGCTCCACGGAATAGCGTAGCCCTGGATCAGAGCCCGGTAACTGCACCCGGATTTCCGCCTCAATGCGGGCAAGCGTTTCGGCCGGAAAGGAACGGTTATACGGCATAAACAACCCCGGTGGTGATAGTGAACTGCTCGCTCATGCCATTGGGTAGCTCCAGCTGGATGCGCATATCCATGCGCCCGCGCTCGCGCCACACGGCCTCGATCGCGATGCCGGAGACATAACCGTCATCGATCAGCCATTGCAGTGCCTCACGGGCATAGAACATCGCGCGGCGGCGCGTTTCTTCGGTTTGCTTTTCCCGCACCAGCAGCCATAAACGTGAGCCAATACGCTGCCCCCCGAAAGCATCGCCCGCCCAGCCCTTGCGATCGGGCGGGATAGGCCCGCTGCTTTTGGCGGTGTAGGGCAATTTGTCATCCAGCTCGGCCCGGCGCTCTGTCAGCAGGCTTACCAGCACAGCGGTCTGCAGCGTAGATTCCGGCAGCAGCGCACCTGTGCTGTCCAGCACCAGATCAACCGATCCATCCTCCAAGGTTTTTAACTTCATGCGCCACCTCCCATCGTCTGGTTAGGGCCATGGGTTACGGTGTTGGTTTCGTTGTGGGTGTGCGTATCGTAGATATGGCGCATGCCATTCATGCTCACACCTGTTGTGTCGCACCGATCAATGATCTCGCCGGTTACCTCAAGCGTTGGTGTTTCAAAGCGCGCCGATTCCGAAGCCTTCACCACTAGATTGGCCGTCTCGATCTCAATCGTGCGCCCGCGCTTCAGCAGGATATAATCGCCCTCATCGGTGTAGATCGCGACTTCGCCCGCCTGCATGCCGCTTTTACGGTGACGGGGGTCATCAATGCTCACGACGATGGGATGATCGCGATTGCCACCAAGGCACACGAACAGTACTTGCGAGCCAGCATGCGGCACGCTGGTAAATCCATATTCCTGGAACCGTTCAACGCCGTCTTTAACCTCGCCTTTTAATGCCTCAAACTGCACGAGCTGGCGTTTGGCAGCATCACTTACGAGCGCAAGCACGGCACGGCCAATCACCAATTGGATCGCTGCGGCTACACCTTTGGTTTTTGCATTGGCGCTAGTCATTGTCATCCACCCAGATTGTGTTGCTGCCGCTGCCGCTGCCACTGCCGCTGCTGCCGGTGGATGCCCCTTGCTTGGTGTCAATATCAAAGGCTTCTGGCAGGGCCAGCTCGAGGCGCGTGAAAGTGCCCTGGCTTCCCCGTGTGTAATTAACGCTGGTGATCAGCATATCGCGCTCGATCGCGGCGATGGGGTCGGTTACCTTCACAATAGTGTTCGGTCGCCACAATGCGCCTGCAGCGGCATACCATCCCTGCACGGTATAACTCGCCCGCATGCCGCGCGCGCGGTCGGCTTTACGCTCCCACAGCGCACGATCAGTGAGCGAGCCGCTATATCCCTGGTTCTCGCCTACCAGAACCTTTGGGCGATACCGGGTCACTTCGGTGTCTGTCACGCGGCCCACGGCCCCGGCCATCGGCGCGGCATCGGCCTGATCGGCATCGACCGCCTCGGCCTGGCCCTTCACCACATACAAGCTATGGCGCTCGGTGGCGTCAACGCTCACGTCCCCAGAAAGGATATTGCCCCCGAATACTAATGCACCTTCGCTGCGCGCACTGGCAGGCTTCACCAGCACCAGACCGCCAATACCATCGGAAACAGGAAGAATGCCCGCACTTCGGCAGGCGCGCTCGATGAAGTCAAACGCCGTTTCGCCAGGCTGAATCGCAAGGCGCGCAACATTCGGTAGCGCACCTGCCTGATTATGCACCGAGATATTATACCGCTGGCAGATAGCCGCAATCACCCGATCAAGGGGAAGATTGCGGTACTCGTAAGGGCCGCTGACCGTTGCGGCGCAATCGATCAAATCGGCAACTCGATCGCGTCCGGTTACTGTCAGGCTGACTGACTGCTTATCGTAGGCCACTGCCTTCACATCGATCCACCCCTTCAAAATTGGAAGGCCATCGATCTCAACTGCTGCCGCGCGGCCAGGTTCTACCTGTGGGGCCAAGCCGTCACTGGTTACGCGAGAAAGGCGGAGGGAAAACTCACCGGACATGCGAGTTAAATCGCGGGTAACAGAGATTTCCTCCCATCCTGTATAGGGCTGTCCACCAAGGCGCAGCACGAATTCGGAAGCATCAGCCATTGACTAAAACCTCCAATGCCTGCGTTCCCACAAATCCCGGATGGGCGATACCGTTGCGGCGGGCAATATCGCCCGCGCGATCAAAGATCACACTGGCATCATCTCCGTACAAACGGTTGGCAATGGCCAACGACGGGCGAACATTGGCACCGCGCACCATCACCGTCTTGGGCAGCCGGCCGAGCTGCTCGCTGATATCCTTGGTTACCGCCACCAGCATATCGGTGGTGGCACGGAACCCGTTCATGTTACCTGCAGTCAGCTGGCGATCGCGTAAATTACTCAGGCCTCCTGCCAGTTTCTCACGAATATTAATCGCCTGCTCGCGGCTGTCATATTCTGCGTAGCGCGCAGCGCCACCCGCCGCGGCCAGGGCATTGGATTGCACAAAGGTGGTAATGGCACTGGCATTCGTAACGATGGCCGCGCGGCTAGGGCTGTCGGCTGTGACGGCCGCGTCTACATGGCTGGCGGCCACATCCACCATCGCCTCGATCGTCGCCACGGCGCTAACCGGAGCTGCTGTAGTACTGCTGCCAACCACGGGCTGCACTTGCCCCCGGGTGTTGGAGGCAACCCCTTGGAACAGCGCCATAACCTGATCGGCTGCGCTGCTGTCCAACCCGATAAACCCAAGGAAACTCCCGAAGCCAGGCAAGGAATGATTGCGCAGAATATTGTGGGCGAGCTGCACGAAGCCTGTCATCCGCGCAATACCATCTTCCGTCACGTAGCTGGGGAATAGCCCCTGTGCGAGATTGGATAAGAAATCTCCCTGGGCGATTTCTGCCATAGAGGTGGAGGCAAGAGTCAGTTGCCGGGCGGTGTCGTCCAATACCGTGAGGCCGCCATTCGCTCCGGCGCGCTCCACAGAAACATTGAACTGCACCTCACCAATCGCAGTGATGGAATGCACGCGGCGGCATTCCTTGACCACCACCTGCATTTCCCCGAAATGAGGATGCACCAGCGTTCCGGCACCTTTCTGCCGAAAGGCGGCGTGCAGCGCATCGGCAAGGGCCACAAAGCCATTGCCGATCACGGTCGCGCGAAAAGAGAACGCTTCGGTTGCTGCCCCCAAATCTTCGTGGGAGGGCTCGTCCCGACCGGGGTATTCATGCGTGGCGACACGACGACCATCCAGACCATCATCATCCACCCACAGGAAGCTAATGCCCCGAAAGCTTGCATCCCGTAGCTCTGTGCGGAAATCCACCATCAGAACCCGCCCATCAGCGCGCCGGTGTTCCCGGGCTGAAACTGCACACGGCTATCATTGCTGCGCGCTTCGGTAACTTTTGCCCGGTTCTGCTGGTCGATCGTGATCTTGATTTCGCCGCCGGCATCGAGCGACCCGCCGCGCGTGGCGCGCGCCGGAGCGATGGTGCTACTCGGCGTATCTTCGCCTGCGACGCTCGACCAGGCGCGGCCGACAGTATTGGCAACACCATGCCCAATACGGGAGAGCCCGCCAATCACCATATTTACCGCACGAATCAGCGGGGCAAGGTAATCCATGACGGCATCAATACTGTCTTTAAAGACGGATTTAATCCCGTCCCAAAGCGTGGAAAAGAATTCTTTCACACCGCTCCAATGCTTAATCAACAGGTAAGCTGCGGCACCCAATGCCGCAACCGCGGCAATAAACAGCCCTATAGGGTTGGTCAGGAATGCCATGCCGAGTGAGCGCAGGCCCGTGATTAGCAGCGGAATAGTGCGCCCGAAAAATAAAGCCCCCGCCTGTAGAAGCTGGAATG
>JBIISI010000086.1:0-7597 GCA_044341105.1 Rickettsiales bacterium
CGATTCCTGATAGATAGGGATCATGCTGGCGTTGCGCACCCGCATTTCCGGGCAATTGCCGGGCACGCAGCCGATCATGGTCGCGCCGGTCGCATTGGCGGCCACCCCCGAATACGTTCCTTCAATGAGTTCCGCATTGGCGAGATGTTGCCAGAATCGGTACGATTCCCACTGGGTATAGCCGAATGCGCCGATGCCACCGTCGCCATTACCATTGCAAGTGCGTTTGTTCACCGACCAGGTGTTATAACAGGTATTGTCACTGCCGGTCGTGCCCGCAGCGATTAACCAGAAGCTGGTGGCATTGGGCATATCGCCCGGCCAGTAAAAATACTTATCGCGAAATGTCAGCGCCGCAGTGCGGTAGCGCGAGACATCGACGCTCATGCTACGCAGTTCGGCGGCATGGATCAACGACTGCCCGGTCAAAACACCGCCCACCAGCAGCCCTAAGATGACCAATACCAGCGAAAGCTCGATGAGCGAGAATCCAAGCGGTCTAGCCGTTGAATTGACGGTCTTTGCGCGTACGTTTTTCACGAATATCCGCCCCAGGTTCGATGCGCTTATCCTAATACTTACTCCGTGCACTGGCAAGTGCAATCCCCGTTGTAACTCCCCGCAGCATCGGCTAGAGGGAACCCATGAGCAAGCGCAAATATTTCGGCACTGACGGCATTCGCGGCACCGCCAACCAGTTCCCCATGACCGCCGAAATCGCCCAGAAGCTGGGCATGGCCGCCGGGCATTACTTCAACCGCGGCGACCACCGCCACCGCGTGGTCATCGCCAAGGATACCCGCCTTTCCGGCTACATGATCGAAAATGCCCTTACCTCGGGCTTCCTGTCGGTCGGGGTCGATGTGCTGCTGGTGGGGCCCATGCCCACCCCGGCGGTGGCCTTCCTCACCAAGGCCATGCGCGCCGATCTGGGCGTCATGATCTCGGCCTCGCACAATCCCTATCAGGATAACGGCCTGAAGCTGTTCGGACCCGACGGCTACAAGCTGTCCGACGAGGCGGAGCTGAAAATCGAATCCTTCATGAGCAAAGACCCCGAGCGCATGCTCGCAGCACCCGAGAAAATCGGCCGCGCCAAGCGCCTCGACGACGCGCCGGGCCGCTACATCGAATTCGTGAAATCGACCTTCCCCAAACACCTCACCCTCGGCGGCAAAAAAATCGTGATCGATTGCGCCAACGGCGCGGGCTACGTGGTCGGCCCCATCATCCTCTACGAGCTGGGGGCCGAAGTGATTCCCATGGCCGTGAAGCCCGATGGCACCAACATCAACCGCGAATGCGGCAGCACCCACCCCAAAGCGCTCGCCGCGCAGGTGGTGATGGAAGGGGCCGATCTCGGCATCGCGCTCGACGGCGACGCCGACCGCCTCGTGGTGGTCGATGAAAAAGGCCAGATCATCGACGGCGACCAGCTGATGGCGATGATCGCCGCGCGCGCCGCCACCGCCGGTGCGTTAAAGGGCGATGGCATTGCCGCCACGCTCATGAGCAATCTCGGGCTTGAGCAATTCCTCGCCAGCAAAAAACTCAAGCTGCACCGCACCAAAGTGGGCGACCGCTACGTGATGGAAGCCATGCGCGCCAAGGGGCTGAACATTGGCGGCGAACAATCCGGCCACCTCATCCTCGGCGACTATGCCACCACCGGCGACGCGCTGATCGCCACGCTGCAGGTGCTGGCCGCCTACCTCGAAGACGGCCGCCCCATGAGCGAAGCGGCGCGCCTGTTCACCCCCGTGCCGCAATTGCTGAAGAACATAAAATTCACCGGCAAAAGCCCGCTCGAACGCGCCGATGTGCAGGAAGCCATCGCCAGCGCAGAAAAGAAACTCGGCAAGAAAGGCCGCATCGTGGTGCGCCCCTCAGGCACCGAGCCGCTGCTGCGCATCATGATCGAGGGCGAGAACGAAACCCTCATCCACCAGCTGGCCGACGCGATTGCCGCGATCATCGTGGCACCGACGAAGAAATCGGCATAATGATCGGCCGCGTGCTCATCATCGCCGGTTCCGATTCCGGTGGCGGGGCGGGCATTCAGGGCGACCTTAAAACCGTCACCGCGCTGGGTGGCTACGGCATGACCGCCATCACCGCCCTCACGGCGCAGAACACGCAGGGCGTGTTCGGCGTGCACCCCGTGCCCCCCGCGTTCATTGCCCAGCAGATCACCCTGTGCCTCGGCGATATCGGTGCCGATGCCATCAAAACCGGCATGCTCCATTCCGCCGAGGTGATCGAGGCGGTCGCCCATGCCCTGCCCGCGGCCATTGCCCTCATCGTCGACCCGGTGATGATCGCCAAAGGCGGCGCGCCGCTGCTCGCGGAGGCGGCGCTGCATGCGCTTAAAACCCGGCTGATCTCCCGCGCCACGTGCATCACCCCCAACCTGCCGGAGGCCGAATGCCTGCTGGGCCGCCCCATTGCCACCACGCCCGACGCCATGGAAGACGCCGCTCACGCCCTGCTGGCGCTTGGGCCGCAGGCCGTGCTGCTGAAGGGCGGCCATGCCGATACGCCCCAATTGACGGATGTGCTGGTGGCCGCTGGCCAGCCGACCCTGCGCCTCACCGCCCCGCGGCGCAACACCCGCAACACCCACGGCACCGGCTGCAGCTTTGCCAGCGCCATTGCCACCGGGCTGGCGCAGGGCATGGCCCTGGCCCCGGCCGTCACCCGTGCACATGGGTATGTGCAGGCCGCGATCGCCGCCGCCCCCGGCCTGGGCCAGGGCCACGGCCCGCTCGGCCACTGGCAGGCGGCGATGCCCCCCGGCCCCTAGCTCCCCCGAAAAACCCCTTGCCAAAACCGTGGTTCCGCCGTAAGAACCCGCCTCCTTCCGGCAAAATCCGGCGGGTTTTTATGGAGAGCATCATGGCCAAAAAAGGCATTCACCCGGATTACCACACCATCACCGTCCAGATGACGGATGGTTCGACCTACGAAACCCGTTCGACCTACGGCAAAGCCGGCGATACGCTGCAGCTTGACGTGGACCCCAAAACCCACCCGGCCTGGGTAGGCGGCGTGCAGCTGCGCCAGACCGGCCGTCTGGAAGGCTTCAACAAGCGCTTTGGTGGCATTGCCGCCATCAGCAAAGCGCCCGCTGGTGCCGCCGAGTCGAAGAAAGACGAAAAGAAAGACGAATCGGCCGCCTAAGCGCCCCGAATCGCTGGAATGTAAAAAGACCACGGGATCGCTCCCGTGGTCTTTTCTTTTAGCCGGAAGGGGTGCGCTCGGCGCTCTCCTTCCCAGCGGAGTACAGGGTATCGCATGCCTGCAGCCAGATGGTTTTCCATCGATGCAGGTAATTGCGGACATAGCTGCCAACAACGAAGCTGGCGGCCAGCAGGAACAGCATGTCACCTGCTGTTGGCATGCCGCTCGTGTATAGCGCAGCCAGTGCAACACCCATGATCGGCAACGTGAGATAGGCATCGCACCCCCGTGGTTCCATCCGCGGTAATGCAAACCCAGCGCTCATGCCAAGGGTAAGAATCATTAAGACTAGCTCAACTGTCATCTCCTTATACTCCCACTCCACACGCCACGGCCAACGGGATGCTGGCGAACTATCCGAAAATAGAACGGTGACGGCCAGAACGTAGCAGCCGAACATGACGAAATGATGACGTTTCGGGGAAAAATGCCGAATGGGCGCTTAAACTTTAAACAGCGCCTCGGCTGCCGCTTTGTGGCCGCCGCGCGTATCGATTTCGAGCTTCACACGCTGGCGCTCGGCCTCAAGATCGCCAAGATACTCCTCCATCGCCGCCACGCTCAGCCCCTCCAGCACGCGCGGGAAGGTTTGCGGCGCGTTCTTTTTAAACCGCGGTTCGTTTTCATCGTCGATCATGGCCATCTTGCGTCCTTCTGCGTGATGCGGCATGACTAGCGCAAAGGGAGAACAAAATCCATGTCGGAAACATTCGACCACCCGCGCATGCGCGCCATGGAAATCCGCGACGGGGCATTGGTACTGGCCGACCTTCCCGTGCCCAGCCCCGGCCCGCACGAGGTGCTGGTTCGCGTGGCCTATGCCGGGGTTAACCGCGCCGATATGCTGCAGGTGCAGGGCAAATACCCCGCGCCCGAGGGGGCATCGCCCCTGCCGGGGCTGGAAGTGTCGGGCACCATCGCCGCGCTGGGCGACCAGGTGGCGGGCTGGAGCGTGAATGAGGAAATCTGCGCCCTGCTGGATGGCGGCGGCTATGCCGAATACGTGGTCGTGCCCGCCGGGCAGGTGCTGCCCTGCCCCCAGCATCTGGGCATGGCCGAAGCCGCCACCCTGCCCGAGGCCGCCGCCACCGCCATCATGGCGCTTTCCGAGCTGGGCCGCCTGCATGCGGGCGAGCGGGTGCTGCTGCATGGCGGCAGCTCCGGCGTGGGGCTACTCATGGCGCAAATCGCCCATGCCATGGGCGCACAGGTATTCGCCACCGCGGGCGGGCCCGAGAAATGCCAGTTTGTCGAGGGGTTGGGCGCCATCGCACTCGACCATCGCGCCGCGCCCTTCGCCGCACAATTACTGGCGCAGGCCGATGGGGTCGACCTCATCATCGACACGCTGGGTGGCCCGGCCTTTACCGACCACCTGAAACTGCTTAAACCCGGCGGGCGGCTGGTGTCGCTCGCCATGCTGCAGGGGCCGGAGCTGGGGGGCGCGCGCCTCGGCGCGCTGCTGCTCAAGCAACTCACCCTCACCGGCGGCATGCTGCGCACCCGCAGCCCCGAGGCCAAAGCCGCCCTGCTGCGCGAAGCCTACGAGCAGGTCTGGCCCGGCATTCGCCGCGGTGCCATCCGCCCGGTGATCGACCGTATTTTCCCGCTGGAAGAGGCCGAAAAAGCGCATCAACGCATGCAAGAACGCTTGCATTGCGGCAAGATTCTATTAGAAGTGGCCCCGAAATAAGGGCTAGGGCTAGGCGCTAGGGCTAGGAACTATGGTTTGCGATCATGCAAGCGATGGTGGGTAGCCTTCATCTAGCCCTAGCATCTAGCCCTAAGGAGAATCCAATGCCATATCCGCTGATGCCCAAAGCCACCGCCGTCTGGCTGGTTGAGAACACCACCCTGACCTTCGACCAGATCGGGGCGTTCTGTGGCATGCACCCACTGGAAATCCAGGGCATCGCCGATGGCGAAGTGGCCGTCGGTATCATGGGCCAGAACCCAGTCGATGCCGGCGAACTGACCACCGAGGAAATCACCAAAGCCGAAGAAAATGCCGATTACCGCATGGTCATGGCCGACAAAGCCGTGAAACACATGGCCATGAGCCAGGCGAAGAAAAAAGGCGCGCGCTACACCCCCGTCGCCCGCCGCCAGGACAAGCCCGAAGCCATCGCCTGGATCATCAAATACCACCCCTACATCCCCGATTCGCAGATCATCAAGCTGATCGGCACGACCAAGAAAACCATCGACAGCATCCGCGAGCGTTCGCACTGGAACATCGCCAACATCAAGCCGAAAGACCCGGTGCTGCTCGGCCTGTGCATGCAGACCTCGCTCGATGGCATGGTGACCAAATTCCGCCCGGCCAATGCCGCACCGATCGATACCAGCGAAGAAGACGACGCGGCCTAGGCTGGTTGCGCGCCCATTGATCGCGGCTCCTGCATCGTTTATACCGAGGCTCTCGTAAACGCTTAACGCCCGACGGTTCACGCATGTCTTCTGCCACCCCATCCCTCACCCGCTGCCTCGAGCGTTTTGAGCAAACGCGCATCCTTTGCGTGGGCGACCTCATGCTCGACCGCTTCATGTACGGCACGGTCGACCGCATCTCGCCGGAAGCACCCATTCCCGTTTTCACCCAGAAGCGCGAACTCAGCATGCTGGGCGGTGCGGGCAACGTGGTGCGCAACCTCCTGTCGCTGGGCATCAACGCCGCCTTCGCCGCCGTCATCGGCGACGACACGGTCGGCAACAAACTCACCAAGCTGGTGGGCGAAGAAGCGAACCTGCTGCCCTACCTCATCAGCGAGCGCGGGCGCATCAGCGCCAAGAAAACCCGCTACGTGGCAGGCAGCCAGCAATTGCTGCGCTCCGACCACGAAACCAGCGCCGCCATCCGCGACGATACCGCCGAGCGCCTGATCGACATTATCCTCAGCGAACTGCCGCAGCAGCACGCCCTCATCCTTTCCGATTACGGCAAAGGCGTGCTCACCCCCGCCCTGTGCCGCGCGGCGATCGACGCGGCGAATGCCGCCAACATCCCCGTGTTCGTCGATCCCAAATCGCGCGACGTGTCGGTCTATGCCGGGGCGACCGTGCTCAGCCCTAACCTGAAAGAGCTGGCCCTTGCCTGCGGCGTGGATCGCTTCGAAAACGACGCCGCCATGATCGAAGACGCGCGCGCCCTCGCCATCGCCCACCGCTTCCGCTACGTGCTGGTCACCCGCGGCGAGGCCGGCATGAGCCTGATCGACGCCGAAGGCCTGCTCTGCCACATCGCCGCGCAGGCGCAGGAAGTGTTCGACGTGTCCGGCGCGGGCGACACGGTTATCGCCACCCTTGCCGCCTGCCACGCCGCCGGTGCTACCATGCGCGAAGCCGCCGAGCTGGCCAACCTTGCCGGTGGCATCGTGGTGGGCCGCCGCGGCACGGCCGTGGTGCACCGCACCGATCTCACCGCCGCGCTTTACGCCCACCGCGCCGTGGCGCTGCAACAAAAAATCCTGCCGCTGGCCACCGCGCGCGACATGGTCGCCAACTTCAAGCGCGACGGGCTGAGCGTCGGCTTCACCAACGGCTGCTTCGACATTATGCATGCCGGGCATATCAGCCTGCTGCTCGATGCGCGGTCGCGCTGCGACAAGCTACTGGTCGGGCTGAACACCGATGCGTCGGTGCGCAGCCTGAAGGGCCCCACCCGACCGGTCAACGCCGAAATGGACCGCGCCCAGATCCTCGCCGCCCTCAGCATGGTCGATGGCGTTATCCTGTTCGACGACGAAACCCCGCTCAACCTCATCCGCACCCTCGAGCCCGACGTGCTGATGAAAGGTGCCGATTACACCAAAGAGCAGGTGGTCGGCTGGGAGCTGGTCGAGTCCTATGGCGGGCGCGTTGAGCTGATTCCGCTGAAGCAGGGCTACAGCACCACGGGCATTATCCAAAAAATGGTGAGCTAGTGAAGGCTTAGGCCTATCGGTGGAAATTAGCTAAAATGCCGTGGGTCATTAACCATTGCATAATCCTTCTGTGGCAAAGTTGCAGCATTCGGGAGATGTTTTTGTGAATCGCGACAATCTGCGTCAAATGCGATTGATAAATAAGCATCTGTACGATTAAACCAAACCATCACCACACTTTGGGAGCTCTCTTCTTATGCACACGAAACAGAAAAACGCGGGCTTTACGCTCGTAGAATTGGCGATCGTACTCGTCATCATCGGCCTGCTGGTCGGCGGTGTACTGGTCGGTCAAGACCTCATTAAAGCCGCCGAGATCCGCGCCGTCTCGAGCGACCTCCAGAAATTTGACACCGGCGCCGCTGCCTTCCGTACCAAATACAGCGGCATCCCGGGCGACATGATTTCGACCAAATGTACCAGCTTCTTTACCG
>JBIISI010000019.1:0-26249 GCA_044341105.1 Rickettsiales bacterium
ATTGCGCCTGCAGCCAAACAGTGACCCCATGTATGTCGAGGCCTCATCCATAGAAAAGGCAGCATTCTTTGTCGTCACAAAAGATTCATATACCATGCATATAAAATCCGTATGATGGATGCATGGAAAACTTGCTCGAGCAGCGTAAACCTAGAACGATTACCAATACCGCTGTTGGTTGGATTGGCGGTATCGTCTCTTTCTTAACAGCCACTGTCATTGAAGATGTTGTGAAAGAATCGGCTGGGGAAACGCCATCTAAATGGGCTGTTTCCAAATCACGTGGTTTTGCTGGAGCGTTCAAAGAGGGGGCGCTTAAATTAGCCGATCCAAAACAATGGAAAAGTAGTATAGCATATGTTGCGATTGCTGCTATAGGCTTGGGCATTACGGAGTGGCTGGTGAATAAGATATACAACAAGCCGGAACCATACAAAGTACAAGCCATCCATCCGCAAGAAGTGCAAACCCACGTGATTCCCACCAATGCAAAGTCGTGGGTGGAAGCCGAGCAGCAGCGTAATGAGGTTGCTAGCGAACTCTCACGTTAGCCGTCATCTCTGCGAAAGCTGAAATCCAGCGGGCTATCCTCATTGCTTGTAGGTACTGATCGCCTACATAGATCCAGCTTTCGCTGGAATGACGCTAGATTGGCACTATATTACTCCCATGCCCGCCCGCAAAAAACCAACGCCCCAATCTTCCCTCTTCGCCAGTGCACAGCAAGCGCCGCTGGCCGAGCAATTGCGCCCGCAGGCATTGGCCGAGGTGATTGGGCAGGAACATTTGACCGGCGAGGGCGGGGTACTTTCGCGCATGGTGGCCAACCGGCATTTGCAGAGCATGATTCTGTGGGGGCCGCCGGGCTGCGGTAAAACCACCATCGCCCGCCTGCTGGCCGACGAGGCGGGCTATGTGCTGAGTCAAGTGAGCGCCGTGCAATCGGGGGTGAGCGACCTCAAAGCGCATTTCGAAGAAGCCCGCCAGCGCGCCATGACGGGCCAGCGCACCTTGCTGTTTGTCGATGAGGTGCACCGCTTCAACCGCGCGCAACAGGATGTGCTATTACCGGTGGTGGAAGACGGCACCATCACGCTGATCGGCGCGACGACGGAGAATCCCTCGTTTGAATTAAACTCGGCGCTGCTGTCGCGCGCGCGGGTGCTGGTGCTGAACCGGCTGGCGCCAGCTGCGCTGGAGGCATTAGTAAGTCGCGCGGAGTTGCTGCTCGGCAAAACCCTGCCGCTGACGGAGGATGCGCGCCAGACCCTGTTCGCCATGGCCGATGGCGATGGGCGCTATCTGCTGACCATGGTGGAGGCGATTTTTGAAGCCGGGCCCGCCCAACCGCTGGATGTCGCCGCGCTCGGCCAATTGCTGCAGCAGCGCCCCCCGGTGTACGACAAGGCGCAGGAATCCCACTACAACCTTATCTCTGCGCTGCATAAATCGCTGCGGGGGAGCGACGTGCAGGCCGCGCTTTACTGGTTCTGCCGTATGCTGGATGGTGGCGAAGACCCGCTTTATATCGCCCGCCGCCTCATTCGCTTTGCCAGCGAGGATATCGGCATGGCCGACCCGCAGGCGTTGTTGCAGGCGATTGCCGCACGGCAGGCCTTCGAGATGCTCGGCTCGCCCGAGGGTGAGCTGATGATCGCGCAGAGCGTGGTGTACCTCGCCACCGCGCCGAAATCGAATGCGCAATATGCGGCGTTCGGTGCCGCCAAACGCGCGGCCCGGCAGCATGGCTCGCTCATGCCGCCGAAACATATCCTGAATGCGCCGACCAAGCTGATGGGCGAGCTGGGCTATGGCGCGAACTATGCCTATGACCATGATGCGGAAGATGGGTTCTCGGGCCAGAATTATTTCCCCGACGAAATGCCGCGCGCCACCTATTATGCGCCGGTGGAGCGCGGATTCGAGCGCGAGATCCGCAAGCGGCTGGACTATTGGGACAAGCTGCGCGATAAACGCCAGCATGAGGAATAGGCAATGAACCCCATTAGTGTGATGCATTTTTCGTCGGCGCTGCTGGTGGCAGCGGGGGGTGCCATTGGCTGCGTGCTGCGCTTCTGGAGTGTGCAACTGGTTATACGCCTGCACCCCGCACCCTTTCCGCTTGGCACCCTGCTGGTGAATGTCCTTGGCTCGTTCCTTATCGGTGTTGTGCTGGCGCGGCTGGGGGCCGAACATTCGATGCGCGCCTTTATCGTGAGCGGCGTGCTGGGCGGCTTTACCACCTTTTCCGCCTTCTCGTGGGATACGTTTCAATTGCTGCAGCGCGGGCATTATGGCGAGGCGCTGCTTTATGTCGGGGCGAGTGTGTTATGCTCGCTGGCGGCGGTGGCCATCGGTTTCAGTGTGGGGCGCTAAATGGAAAAACGAACCTACCGCGTGGCGCAGGACGACAACGACACCCGCTTCGACCGCTGGTGCCAGCGTATTCTCGGGCGCGCGCCCAACAGCGTGTACCTGAAAGCGATGCGGAAGGGATTGCTGCGCGTGGACGGCAAGAAAGCCGAAGGCAATACGCGCGTGATGGCCGGGCAAACCATCGAGGTGCGCGGCCAGCTGACCGACCCCGACAAAGAACACACCGCCAAGCCGAAACAGCGCGTGGAAGTCACGTTGGAGACGGCGCGCGAAGTGCAGGGCTGGGTGATTTACAAAGACAAAGACATTCTCGTCATCAACAAGCCGGCGGGGCTGGCGGTGCAGGGTGGCTCGGGCATCGCAAAGCATCTCGACGGGCTGCTGCCCTGCCTGCAGTTCGATGCGAAAGACGTGCCGCGGCTGGTGCATCGGCTCGACAAAGACACCAGCGGCGTGCTACTGCTGGCGCGCCATGTGGCAGCGGCCAGTGAGCTGCAAAAAACCTTCGCCCGCAAGACCATGCAGAAACAATATCTCGCGCTCGTGGTGGGCATGCCGAATCCGTATGAGGGCGAAATCGAATCGAACCTCGACAAGCTCACCCGCGGCACCAGTTCGCGCGAGATGGTGCGCAGTGTGGACGAAGACGAAGGCAAACGCGCCATCACCCGCTACCGCGTGCGCGACCATGCCGCGAAGAAAATCGCGCTGGTCGAGCTGGAGCCGGTCACCGGTCGCACCCACCAATTGCGCGTGCACATGGCCGAGATGGAATGCCCCATCCTCGGTGACGGGAAATATGGCGGCAAGTACGCCCATGTGGGCGGGGGCATGCAGCTTTCCGGCAAGCTGCATCTGCATGCCTGGCGCATCACGCTGCCGCCCTTGTTCGGCAAGACCGAGCGCAGCTTCGACGCCCCGCTGCCGGAGCATTTTGAGCAAAGCCTCGCCACCCTTGGCCTGTCGGTCTAGCGCATGGTGGGCATGAGCAAAGCGAAGATGGAAAACCGCGTGCTGCCGAAGCGGTTTTACCGCGCCGTTGCTGCGCAGCAATTGGCGGATGGCTGGGGCGTCGCGCTCGATGGAAAAGTGCTGAAGACCCCGGCCAAAAATGCATTGTGCGTTGCAGCGCAAACGCTCGCTGAAGCCATCGCCGCCGAGTGGGATGCGCAAGCGGAATTCGTGCAGCCGGAAGCGATGCCGCTGATGCGGTTGGCGAGCCTCACCATCGACCGCGCGAGCGCCGACCGCGCCGCGTGGATCGACGACATGCTGCGCTATGGCGAAACCGATCTGCTGTGCTACCGCGCGCCCGCCGGCGAGGCATTGGGCGATGAGCAGCGCGCGCGGTTCGACCCCATCCTGCACTGGCTGGCCGAGCAGTATGGCATCGGGCTGGATGTAACGGACGGCATCATGCCCATCGCCCAGCACCCGGATGCGCTGGTGCGCCTGCGCGCGCTGCTGATGGAAGCAAACGACGCCGAAATCACGGCGCTGGCGATGATAGTGCCCTTGCTGGGATCGGTGGTGCTGGCGGTGGCGCTGTGGAAGCAGCATGTCGCGCTGGACGACGCGCTGATCGCCGCCCGGCTCGATGAAATCCACCACGCCCGCCAATGGGGCGAGGACGAGGAGGCGCAGGCCTTCTGGGCGCTGAAGGAAAAAGACATCCGCGCCTGCGCTTTTTTCTTGACGTGTAATTAACTGAAATCGCCGAAGAAAATCCATTGATCCCGTGTTATCCCCGTGCGGCAAAATTGCCGCTTTGCCGGGGCGCAGCGCTATGCTAAACCGCCCGCTTCGATAACTACATACGAGTGAAGAATGAACGCAGTTGCGATTGTCAAACAGCTGGAACTCAAGCGCGAGCAGGCGCGGGTCGGTGGCGGCGAGAAGCGCATTTCGGTTCAACATGAGAAGGGGAAACTGACCGCGCGCGAGCGTCTGGAAGTGCTTCTCGATCCGGATACGTTTGAAGAATACGACATGTTCGTGGAGCATCGCGCCACGCATTTCGGCATGGAAAAGAACAAAGTGCCGGGCGACGGTGTCGTCACCGGCCATGGCACCATCAACGGTCGGCTGGTCTTCGTCTACAGCCAGGATTTCACCGTGCTCGGCGGCTCGCTCTCCGAGACCAACGCCCGCAAAATTTGCAAGGTGCAGGACATGGCGATGAAGATGGGCGCGCCCATCATCGGGCTGAACGATTCGGGCGGCGCACGCATTCAGGAAGGCGTCGACAGCCTCGCCGGCTTCGCCGAAATCTTCCAGCGCAACGTGCTGGCCTCGGGTGTCATCCCGCAAATCTCCGTTATTATGGGGCCGTGTGCCGGTGGCGCCGTCTACTCGCCCGCGCTGACCGATTTCACCATCATGGTGCGCGGCAGCAGCTACATGTTCGTGACCGGGCCCGACGTGGTGAAAACCGTAACTCACGAGGAAGTGAGCCAGGAAGACCTCGGCGGTGCCGATGTGCATGGCAAGCTCACCGGCGTGGCCGACATGGTGTATGACAACGACATCGAAGCGCTGCTGCAGGTGCGTCGCCTCGTCACGTTCCTGCCGCTGAATTCGGGCGAGAAGCCGCCCCACCGCCCGACCGAAGACCCGGCCGACCGTGTGGAGATGCCGCTCAACAGCGTGGTGCCCGAGAACGCCAACAAACCCTACGACATGTTCGATGTGCTAAAGCGCGTGGTCGACGAGGAAGATTTCTTCGAGGTGAACGGCGAATTCGCCAAAAACATCATCGTTGGCTTCGCGCGCATGGAAGGCCACACGGTTGGCTTCGTCGCCAACCAGCCGATGGAACTGGCCGGATGCCTCGACATCGACGCCAGCCGCAAAGCCGCGCGCTTCGTGCGTTTTTGTGATGCGTTCAATATCCCGCTGGTGAATTTCGTCGACGTGCCCGGCTTCCTGCCCGGCACCTCGCAGGAGCATAACGGCATCATCCGCCACGGCGCGAAGCTGCTGTATGCCTATGCCGAGGCGACCGTGCCGAAGATCACCATCATCACCCGCAAAGCCTATGGCGGCGCGTATATCGTGATGGGTAGCAAACATTTGCGCAACGACATCAACTACGCGTGGCCCACGGCGGAAATCGCCGTGATGGGCCCGGCGGGGGCGGTCGAAATTATCTTCAAAGGCAAGCTGAATGGGCAGGAGGAGATCGACGCGGCGGTGGAAAGCTACCGCGACAATTTCGCCTCACCGTTTGCGGCGGCCTCGCGCGGGTATCTCGACGATGTGATCCGTCCGCAAAACACCCGCTGGCGCATCTGCCGCGCGCTGTCGATGCTGCGCAGCAAACAGCTCGAGAATCCGAAGAAGCGGCACGATAATTTGCCGCTTTAGGAACTCAGCCCTATATCGCCAGCGACCATTTTGCGTGTGGCGTATTTTTCTGCCATTGTACGGCCTGTCGGTCTTATTGTTTGAAGCTGTTCGTTACCAGGTTCCATAATCCACGATTTTATTTCGTCGGTTACATGACCGCGTGAGGGATTTAACGCATCAAACAGTTCTTGGTATTGAGTGGTTGATATATATTCGTTTTTTAGAAGTTTTGATAAAAGTCCATACTGCCCTATTTCTGAATCAGAAATAAAGTTTGTTGTGCAGCACAAACCATTTCCAATTAAACGATGATTCTGCACTGGTGCCATTTCCAATTGAAGAGAATCGCTAAGTTCCTTTAATTTTCTTTCTGCCACCTCCTTGTTGGAATTAATGGAAGAAGAATGGTAAGTTTTTTTAGGCATTGCCTCTAATAAGGCCGCCTCCATAGGATGCGCATAGGCTGCCAAGAGCTTGTCCCTCCTCAGAGTTTGCTGTTCCTCGGCTGCGTCAATGGTTATAGGGTAAGGGAAATCACGGCAAATTACATTAATGTCTACGATCTCGCATGACTTATGAAAGGGATCTTCCTGATTTGAATCTTTGTTATGGACTCGCTTAAATCGTAAGTTCAGTATCCCACCGAGTTTTTCCGAGTATGCTGCACAATTTAAGACATCCTTGCCGCTGTCTGAGCCCCTAGTTGATGGCTCAAAAACAAGTTCGGTTAATTTCAATTGTTGAGGCACTAAAAAACTCCAATAAACATTCTCTGTTTACTTTAGATCGGTTGCGTTGTTTTGAATGTGAAGATTTCGTGAAATAATGTCGCTAAAGATTGGTGTTGTTTTGTAGCAACCCCAACAAATTCCTTCCCAAAACGCTAAAATCCTGTAGAGAAAAACCTGCACAGAAACAGGAGGCTGGCTCATGGCATGGCTTAACGCGCAAGCGCTTGAAAAGGAATGGAAAGAAAACCCACGCTGGAAGGGTATTACGCGGCCCTATTCGGGGGCGGATGTGGTGAAGCTGCGAGGCTCGCTGCCGATTGAATATTCGATCGCCACGCACACGGCGACGAAACTGTGGGAGTATTTCGCGAAGGAGCCCTACATCAACGCGCTGGGCGCGCTGACGGGCAACCAGGCCATGCAGCAGGTGAAAGCCGGGCTGAAGGCCATTTACCTGTCGGGCTGGCAAGTGGCGGCGGATGCGAATTTGGCCGGGCAGATGTATCCCGACCAGTCGCTCTATCCGTTCGATTCGGTGCCGAACGTGGTGCGCCGCATTAACAACACGCTGCGCCGCGCCGACCAAATCGACACTTCCGAAGGCAAATCTGGCACGGATTGGTTTCAGCCGATTGTGGCCGATGCCGAGGCGGGCTTCGGCGGCAATTTGAATGCGTTTGAATTGCAGAAGCTGATGATTGAGGCGGGTGCCGCCGGTTCGCACTGGGAAGACCAGCTGAGCAGCGCCAAAAAATGCGGCCATATGGGCGGCAAGGTGCTGGTGCCGATTCGCGAGCATATCGAAAAACTGGTCGCGGCGCGGCTGGCTTCCGACGTGCTGGGCACGCCGAGCGTGATTATTGCGCGCACCGATGCCAACGGGGCGTATTTGCTGACTTCGGATGTGGATGAGCGCGAGCGCGCCTTCGTGGCCGAGGGGCGCACGGTGGAAGGGTTCTACAACTACAAAGGCGGCATCGACGCGGCGATCAATCGCGGCATCGCCTACGCGCCGTATGCCGACCTCATCTGGTGCGAAACGGCGACGCCGGACCTCGCCGAAGCGAAGAAATTCGCTGAAGCCGTGCATGCCAAATACCCCGGCAAATACCTCGCCTATAACTGCTCGCCGAGCTTCAACTGGAAGAAGCATCTCGACGATGCGACCATCGCCAAATTCCAGAAGGAGCTGGGGGCCATGGGCTACAAGTTCCAGTTCATCACGCTGGCCGGCTTCCATGCGCTGAACCACGGCATGTTCAGCCTCGCGCTCGATTACAAAGACAAAGGCATGGCGGGCTATGTGCCCCTGCAGGAGCGCGAATTCGCCGATGCCGATAAAGGGTTCACCGCCGTGAAGCACCAGCGCGAAGTCGGCGTTGGCTATTTCGACGCGGTGGCCGAAGCCATTTCACAGGGTCAGGCCAGCACGAAAGCGCTGAAAGGCTCGACCGAAGAAGAACAATTCCACTGAGAGATCCATGTTTAATTCCATCCTCGTCGCCAACCGTGGCGAAATTGCGATTCGCGTCATGCAGACGGCCAAGAAAATGGGCCTGCGCACCATCGCGGTCTATTCCGAAGCCGACACCAACGCGCTGCATGTGAAAATGGCCGACGACGCCGTGTATATCGGCCCGTCGCCCAGCGTAAAAAGCTACCTGAATGTCGACAACATCATCTCCGCCATCGACCAGTCGGGTGCGGAAGCAGTGCATCCCGGCTATGGGTTTTTGAGCGAGAAAGAACATTTCGCCAAAGCGGTCATGCAGCGCACCAGCGCCACGTGGATCGGGCCGAACCCGGAGGCAATCCGCCTGATGGGCGACAAGATCGAGTCGAAAAAAATCGCCGTGGCGGCGGGGGTCAATTCGGTGCCGGGTGTGCTGGAAGCCATTTCCGACCCGCAGGAAGCGCGCAAAATCGCCAACGATATTGGCTACCCGGTCATCATTAAAGCCGCGGCGGGCGGCGGCGGCAAAGGCATGCGCGTGGCCCGCTCCGACGCGGAGCTGATGGACGGCATGAAGCTGGCGACCAGTGAGGCGCGTACCAGCTTCAACGACGCGCGCGTGTTCATCGAAAAATATTTCGACAATCCGCGCCATATCGAGATTCAGGTGCTGGCCGATAAATACGGCAACACCATTTCGCTGGGCGAGCGCGAATGCTCGATCCAGCGCCGCCACCAGAAGGTGATCGAGGAAGCGCCGAGCATGTTCGTGTCGCCCGAAATGCGCGAACAGATGAGTGCGCAGGCCGTGTCGCTGGCCAAACAGGTGGGCTATGTGAGCGCCGGTACGGTGGAATTTATCGTCGATCAGTCGGGCAAGTTCTACTTCCTTGAGATGAACACCCGCCTGCAGGTGGAGCACCGCGTGACCGAGCTGATCACCGGGCTTGATCTCGTGGAACAGATGATGCGCATCGCCGCCGGTGAAAAACTGTCACTGAAACAGGAAGACGTGAAATTCAGCGGCTGGGCCTTTGAATCGCGCATCTATGCCGAGGATCCGGCGCGTGGCTTCCTGCCCAGCACCGGCCGCGTCGTGAAATACGAAGAGCCGGAAGTGAAGCCGGGCACCGTGCTCGATACCTCCGTCTATGAAGGCGGCGAGGTCAGCATGTTCTACGACCCCATGGTCGCGAAATACTGCACCCACGCGCCCACGCGCGACCAGGCGATCGACCTGATGGTCGACCAGCTGGGCGATTTCGTGATTCAGGGCATCGCGCACAATACCAGCTTCCTGCAGGCAGTGCTGAGCCACGAGAAATTCCGCAAGGGCGATATCTCGACCAACTTCATCGAGCAGGAATGGCCCGCCGGTTTCAGCGGCGACGAGCTTTCGACCGAAGCGCAGAAAATCTGCATGGCGGTGGCGAGCTTCTGTAGCTTGCGCGAGATTGAGCGCAACGCGCAGGTGACCGGCCAGCTGCCGGGCCGCCAGCCCGCCATCGGCGCGCGCTGGATCATCACGCTCGGTGGCCGCAGCGTCAGCATCTACGCCCGCAAAAAAGACTATGGCTACGATATCAGCTACGATGATGGCATGATCGTCATCCGTTCGGGCTGGAAGCTGGGCCGCAAGCTGTTCCAGGGCACGGTGAATGGCCGCCCGATCAGCGTGCGTGTGACGCCGCTGGCCGAGGGCTACCGCCTGAATTACGCCGGTGCGGAAGTGAAAGCGACCCTGCGCAGCATTCGCGTGGCGGAGCTTGCGCAATACATGCCGGTGCGCGAATCGACCGTGTCGCAGTTCGAAGTGACCGCGCCGATTGCGGGGCTGATCTCGGCGATCCATGTGAAGGCGGGCGACGAAGTGCGCGCAGGCCAGCAGCTGTTCGTGATCGAGGCGATGAAGATGGAAAACATCATCTACGCCGATTCCGACGCGACGGTGAAAGCGGTGCATGTGAACGCGCCGAGCAGTGTGACCGCCGACCAGCTGGTGATTGAATACGTGGATCATTCGGGCGAGGAACCCAGCGACAAAAAAGCCGCCTAGGCGCTTGCCACTGCGCCTTTGTGCACGCCCTCATAGGCGCGCACGGTGGCGCCCAGCGTTTGTGCAATGTGCTGCGCGATGCATTCGACCGTGGTGTCGGTGGGCAAAAGGCGCACGCGTGCGGTCGGGTAGCTCAGGAAAAACGCGCCCTGATCGCTGGTATAGCCGAATTCGCTTTGCGTGCCGCGTTCGCCGATTTTGTCGGCGAGGGTGGCGATGTAGGCATAATCCCAATCCCGCGCCCAGGCGCGCTCGGCGGCTTCGTCGCGCGCGTCGCTGCGCCAGATTTGCAGGCGTGAGCGGTGGCCATGCGCGATGCGCTGGCAGTTGCCGTCATGTTTTTTCAGGCCGTGCGCGTAATGGTAATGCACGGCGGCGGGGTCTTCGTGGCGCAGCGTAATTTCCACGCGCTGCACGTTCGCCGGGGTGACGGTGAGCAGCATGGCTTCCAGCCAGTCGGTCAGCTTGGCGTCGCAAACCTCGCGGGCGGGCAGCAGGGTGAGTGCCTGCGCAGGCGAGCGATGGGTAAGCGATTCGCCATCGCCGAAGCCATAGGCCAGCGTTACCACGTCGCCCTCGCGTTGCAGGGTGAGGCTGGCCGCTTCTGCCGGCACGATCAGCGTATGGTCGATGCTGCCGTCGATAGCGGCTTTGAGCTGTTTTTTGACATGGCCGAAATCCATCACCATGGAGTGCGGGTCGAGGTCGCCATGCAGCGTGACATCGACGATCCAGCTTTCGCCGACAATGCCGTGCTCGGGATGCAAATAGGCCGAGTCGATGACGGTGAGATGTTCGACAAACAACCTCATGCGAAGCGCACCACGCCCAGTGCGCGCAACTGCGCCAGCATGGGTACCAGCGGCAGGCCTTTGATCACGTCATGGTCGCCCTCGGTGGCGGCGAATAAATGGCGGCCGATGGATTCAAACTTGTAGGAACCGCAAGACGCAAGCGGCGCATCGGCCTGAATGTAGGCGCGGATTTCGGCGTCGCTCAGCGCATGCATGGTGAGGGTGGCCATGGCGGCCATTTCCCACACGACCTGCCCGCCATGGGCAATGACCGCGCCGCAATGCTGCTGGTGGGTGCGCCCGACCAGTTGTGCGAGCTGCGCTTCGGCTTGCTCGAAGCTGCCGGGTTTGCCGAAAATTTTCCCATCCTGCGCGCACATCTGGTCGGCGGCGAGGATGTAGGCCTGCGGCTGGCGCGCGCTGACGGCGAGCGCCTTGGCGCGGCCCAATGCCAGCGCCTGTTCGGGCACGGGCAAATGGGCAAGGATGGGGGTGAGCGCTTCCTCGTCGACGCCGGAGGGTTCGACCGAGAATTCCAGCCCCACGGCGCGCAGCATCTGCTGGCGGATGGCCGAGCCGGAAGCGAGCAGGATGGGGTGGAGCTGGAGCATGGGGGATGATGTTGGATATTGGATATTAGATATGGGATTAGGGAATAGGGGTGGAGTATGGAGCGTTCTTTCTCCCTTGTCTTAAATCTCTCTAATCTCTTGCCCTAAATCTCTTTCGTCCCAATCAATTGCAGCACTTCCATGCGCGCTTTGGGATCGGTGCGGAAGTGGCCGCGCATCTGGCTGGTGACGGTGCTGGTGTTGGCTTTGTGCACGCCGCGGGTGGTCATGCATTCATGCTTAGCGTCGATGATGACGGCAACGCCTTTGGGCTGCAGCGCTTTCTCGATCGCGTCGGCGATCTGTTTGGTCATCAGCTCCTGCGTTTGCAGGCGCTTGGCGAATACGTCGAGCAGGCGGGCCAGCTTGCTGATGCCGACGACCTTCTTGTCGGGCAGGTAGGCAATATGGGCGCGGCCGATGATCGGCACCATGTGGTGTTCGCAATGCGATTCGAAATCCATGTTCTTCAGCAGCACGATTTCATCGTAATCGGCCACTTCCTCGAAGGTTTTGGCGAGCACGTCGTCGGGGTTTTCGGCGTAGCCGGCGAAGAATTCCTCGTAGGCGTCGATCACGCGCTGGGGCGTGTCAAGCAGGCCTTCGCGCGCGGGGTCATCGCCCGCCCAGCGGATCAGGGTGCGCACGGCCTCTTTCGCCTCGTCGGGCGAGGGGCGGGTGGTTTTGGTGTTCTGGTTGGCGGGTTTTAGCGACGCGCTCATGCTTGCCTCGTTCGTTTCGTTGCGAGGCTATATACGGCAAATGGGCACGAATGCAAGGAAAGCCTAGGGAAACAGGCTGTGTGGGCTAGAGGCCAATCCCGCCGCCGAGGCTCGGGCCGCTGGCATCCGGGCTGGCCGAGGGGCCTTGCTGCTGTTGCTGGGTGATCGAGGTTTGCTGGCCGCCGCTGACCTGCAGCGAGGCGAGGTCGATTGGCGGGGCCTGCGCCGGGGCGTTCTGCTCGCGGTACATAGCGGCGATGCTGCCCATGCCCTGCATGATGCCGGGGCCGGCCTGCTGTAGGGCGGCGGCTTTCGCCTGCAAGGCCTCGAATTCGGCGCCGCTGTTGATGGACTGGCCGTTAATCAGCACGTTGTGGAAATACGCGCCTTTGGCGTTGATTTTACTGACATCGACATCGACGAACGACACGCCCGAAAGGCTGGCGCCGGTGAAATCCACGCCAGCCATGTCGCTGCTCACAAAACTGGTTTCGCTGAGGCGTGCGCCTTTGAAGTTCACGTTCTGCAGGTTGGCGTGCAGGAATTCGCAGTTGCGCCAGATGCTGCCTTCCAGTTCGCTTGCCTGGTTAATCGTGGCGTTCTCGAAATGGCCGCGCACGATCTGGGCACCGGGCTGGGCGGAAAGCTCAATAATCTGCGCCCCTTCGGCGCTCAGCTCGTTCACCTGCGCGCGCCCGCCGATATGCAGCTTGGCCAGCACCGATTCATCCATCTTCACGCCGTTGACGATGGCGTAATCGTTGATCACCACTTCGCCGCCTTTGAAATCGGAGCAGGTGATGTTGTGGAATTTTTCCTGCGCGCCATGCACGCCGCTGCCCAGCACCAGCTGTTCGCCCTCGCGCAGGCCGTGGAAATGGCCGTTGCCCACGTTGTAGCCCTGCGAATCCTTCAGCAGGGTGAACGAGGTGGCGGGCTCCCAGTCGGTGTTGGTAAAGCTGGTGCCGTTGGCCTTGAAGCTTTTTGCCGCGTCGGCGTAGAAATCGCTGAACGCGCCGTCGCCATCGAGGTCGAGGCCCTCAAATTTTTTCTGGATGCTGTTGTTCGGCTGGTCGCTCATGTTACGCCGCCTTTACCGGGAGAATGAATTCAAGCTCGCGCCGCACCGCCATCAGGTAATCCAGTGTGGTGGGCACGCGGTTTTGGTGTTTGGCCAGGCCCACGGCGTATTGCGAGGCTTTCTGGCGCACTTCGGTTGGTGGCGTCAGGTCTTCCTTGCGCATCAGGAACCCGTCGATATGCAGGCCGGAAAGATCGGCATAGACCTTCACATTCCACACGATGTTCTTTTCGGCCAGTTCCGCCGATTTTTCCTGCCCCAACATTTCGCAGGCGATGAAATAATCGGTGATGGTGGGCATGCGCTTGTCGGCGTGCGCATCGGCGATGGCCATGGAAAGGGCATGGGTTTTCAGGGCTTTGATCGCGGCCAGGTGCTGCGCCATGGGGTCGGGCGCGGCGGCTTCGGGGGTGCGTTTCAGGAATGCGAAGAATGAACTCATAGCTGTATCATAGGCCTTGCACCCTTAACATTTGGTTAAGCGCGGCGTGGAATTTTTTTTATTGGAAAGGCAAGGGTATAGCGACCTTGCCAAGGGGGGCGGGGCAGGCCATAGTGGTAGCCATGAAACAGGAATTCACCCGCACCATCCCCGCGTCCGCTGCCGAGCCCGCTGCTGCACCTGCCGCCCCCGGCGAGCCGCCGCGCGAGGCCGCCAGCGGCGAGCTATATGCCGCGCTCGACCTTGGCACCAATAATTGCCGCCTGCTCATCGCGCGGCCCAGCTTTCACCAGCAGAACCAGCATAAAACCCTCAAAGTCGTCGATAGCTATTCGCGCATTGTGCGCCTTGGCGAGGGGGTAAGCGAAAGCGGCAGGCTCTCGGAAGAGGCCATGCGCCGCACGATCAAGGCGCTTTCCACCTGCAAACAGAAACTGGCGCGCTACGGCATTGCCAAATACCGCTTTGTCGCCACCGAAGCCTGCCGCCGTGCGGGCAATGCCGAAGGGTTCCTGGCGCGGGTGCGCGAGGAGCTGGGGCTGAATATCGACATTATCAGCAACGAGGAAGAGGCGCGGCTTGCCTTTCTTGGGTGCAGTTCGCTGCTGCAGAAAGAAACCCGCTGGGCGCTGGCGTTCGATATCGGCGGCGGCAGCACCGAATTCATGTGGGTGAAGATCGACCCCGAGCAGCCGATTAACAGCCACAAACGCCATCTCATTCAGGATTGGACCTCGCTGCCCTACGGCGTGATGAACATGAGCGAACAATTTGGCGGCCCGGCCTTCACCGAAATGTATTTCGAGGAAATCGTTGCCAAAATTTCAGGCCTGCTCGCCCCCATGGAGCGCGACAACCAGATTGCCTCGCGCATGTGGAAAGAAAACGTGCAGATGCTGTCAACCAGCGGCACGGTGACGACGCTCGCCGCCATCCATCTCGATCTGCCGCATTACGACCGCAGCAAAATCGACGGCATCAAGCTCTCCATCTCCGATATTCGCGGTGCGACGCAAACGCTCATGCGCATGTCGCCCAGCCAGCGGGCGGCGCATCCGTGCATCGGGGCCAGCCGCACCGATTTTATCCTCAGCGGCTGCGCCATTTTCGAGGCGATTGCGCGCACCTTCCCGATCGACAAAATCACCATTGCCGATCGTGGCGTGCGCGAGGGGATCATCGTGTCGCTGATGCGCGAAGTGGCAGGCGCTTAAACGGTCACGCCGGCACTGGCGGCTTCACGCTGTTCCTGCGTGCGTGCATCGGCGATGGTGACGCGGGCCGGCGCATCGGCCTGCTGGCCGCCGGAAACACCTGCCGAGCGCAGGCCTGCAATGGCCTCCTGCAGCATGGCCAGCTGGCCATTGCCTTGCAGGCGATTCAGCGCCGCCAGCATTTCCTTATCATCTAGTCGACCGTCGCCATTGCTTTGGCCCAGCAAGGTGCGTTCGACGGCTTTTGCCACATCGCTGCCGGCAGCGGCACCGGTGATTTGTTTGCCCATTTCAACCAGCGGCTGCTGGTCAACGGACGTGCTGTAATGCGTGGCTTGCGCCGGGGCAGGTGCTGCGGCGTGTGCCGGTACGGCGTCGATATTCGCCATGATCTGCGTGAACATGCTGGCGCTGGGCGGCGGCGCGTCGACCGCCGGGGCAGGGGGGATTGGTGCGGTCGCCGGCATGGGCGATACCTGCTGGATGATCTCGTCAAACAGGCTGGCAGAAGCGGCAACAGGTGCAGGGCCAGGGACCGATTGTTGCGGTGCAGCATGCGGATTTTGTTGCGGTGCAACAGGAAGCGGCACCTCCGGTGCTGTTTCGGCTGCGCGTGGCGGCAGGCCCGTTGCCATAATCTGGGTTAATATGGCGTTCTGCGGGGTCGGCGGATCCATGGGGCTGGGGGTGGTGTGCAGGGCCTGCTGCGGGGCAGGCTGATACAACACGGCGGGACGCATGACGGGGACGGCGGCTTCGCCGCTTTGTTGCAGTGCGGCCTCGTTTTGCAGGTAGGGCAGGTTGACGCTATAGGCGGCGGGTGCCGCTTGCGGCGGCGTTTGCGGCGCCATGCTTTGTGGGCGGCCTTCGGTTTTTACGATGTAGGGCGCGAGCATTTCCATCGCCTCGGGCGAGAGGCGGACGGGTTTGCTGTCATGGCCCACCCCGTCGATGCGCACCCGGAAACTGTCATTGCCAACGGGGAAAAGCTGCATGCGCGACTGGCCCTGCGATTCTTCCTTTTGCAGGATTTTCAGCCAGCGCTCGGCTTCTTTGGCATCGAGGTCATTGCCACGGTCGCGGCCTTGCTCGGCGTATTCCTGGTTCACGAAGCTGCGGCTATCGTGCGCCCCCGCGATGCCGGTGGCGAGATTATTCAGGGTGCGTGCATTGCGGCGGCCAAAAATGGCGTCGAGTTCCTGTCCCATGGAGATCCTTTCATCCTCCACCGTAAAGTAAAAATGTTAACGATTTACTAATTGCGCGTTGCGAAAAAAGGTAAAATCATCTAGCTAACGGGCATGGCAGATAAGAAAAACAGCGGTTCGCGCACGTTGCATGTGCATGTGAAAACGGCCAAGCAGCGCAGCAATTCCAGTGCGCGCTGGCTGGCCCGGCAGCTCAACGACCCCTATGTGGCGCGCGCCCGGGCCGAAGGCTGGCGTTCGCGCGCGGCCTTCAAGTTGCTGGAAATGGATGAGAAATTTGGCCTGCTTGCGCCCGGCCACCGGGTGGTCGATCTCGGCTGCGCGCCGGGCGGGTGGACGCAGGTGGCCGTTGCCCGCGTGGGTGACAAAGGCAAAGTGGTGGGCTGCGATTTGCTCGATGTGCCGCCCATTACCGGCGCGACGCTGATCGTGAAGGATTTCCTCGAAGAAGACGCGCCCGACATCATGAAAACGTTGCTGGGCGGTAAAGCCCATCTGGTGATGAGCGACATGGCCGCCAACACCACCGGCCATGCCGATACCGACCATATCCGCATTATTCATTTGTGCGAGCTTGCCTATGAATTCGCGACGCAGGTGCTGGCCCCCGGCGGGGCATTTGTGTGCAAGGTGCGCAAAGGCGGCACCGAACAAGGCCTGCTGAAAACCATGCAGCGCGATTTCACCAGCGTGAAGCACGCCAAGCCCGCCTCGAGCCGCGCCGATTCGGCGGAAAGTTACGTGGTGGCGACCGGGTTTAGGGGCTGATCGTTGCGCCGCGTGCTTGGCGCTTTTGCTCCGCGCTAACCCAGTTTTGCGACGTTTTCTTCGCATCGTATGCGATAATGGCATCGCAGAAACCGGGCACGTCCTGCGAGAGCATCTGCGTGGCGAGTTCGCCTTTCGAGGGAATATTCCCTCGCCGCAAAAAACGGTCGGTGATGTCGGCCACGGCGGGGTGGAACGCGGGCTGCTGGCGCAGCACCTGTTCAATGCGATGGCATTTGCCCGTCGTCAGCCATTGGGTGAGAATGGCGTGGGCTTGCGTTTTTTCTTCGTCGGTGGCGGTGCGAAGCATTAGCGGTTGATGCCGTTGCTGTGGCGCGTGCGGTCAAACGCGACTTGATCGGCGTTGGCCTGGCGCAGCACCGCATCGCGGAAGGGCGGGTTGCTCTCGACCAGGCGGCGGCTGATTTCCAGTTTGGAATTGGCCCCCGGCAGCCAGCCGGCGATGGAATCTTTTGCGGCGGCTTGCGCAGCTTCGCGCCAGATCGCATGGAAATGGCCTTGTTCATCAAGAATTTCGGTGCCGTGGCGGAGGCCTTCATCGCCGCGCTCGCCGGGGGCGAAGAGCACCGAGGCAAGCTTGCGGTGGGCTTCGTTGGTCAGGTGGTTGTTCATGGGGCTCTCCGTTGCTATTGCCTTCGGCATAGCAGAAATCGCGTCGCGGAGTATGACGATTGCGTGAAGAGTAATGGGTGCGCCTAACGGCGGAAAATATTCTGCTGCGGTGCGGGGCTGTCGATCAGGTGGTCGGCAAAGGCGGCGTAATAGGTGTTAAGGATATGCGCGCTCATATAGCTGGAAAAATAATCCAGCATATTGCGATCATGCTCGGAGAACTGGATAATGGTATCGAGCGTGACGGCCTTTTTATTGTTGGGCGAAAAACCCCATTTTTCCTGCATTTCATGGGGGATCACCTCGGCGAATGCCGGGGCGGGCGTGCCATCGCTGTTGAACAGCAAGGCCTCCAGCGCCTGATGATAGCGCTGGCGTGCCGCTTTGGGAATGCGCGGCGGCGAAGCGGGGTGTGCCGGGGCCTCGTCGTGGCGGTGAGCGGTGGTTGGGGCGTGCAATTCATGACTCATGCTCCTGTTATAGCACAAAATTCATTTTCTTCCATGACAGTTTCTTGACAATCGCGGCGGCGGATGCAACAAGGCGCTGCAATCCGAAACCACCGAAAACTGAGGATTTGCATGAGCAAGCCATTCCCCCTGACCGATATCCCTACCGCGCTGACGTTTGACGACGTGCTGCTGAAGCCTGCCGCGAGCAGCGTGGTGCCGAAGGAAGTCGACACCAACACCCGCCTGACGCGCGAGATCGCGCTTGGCATCCCGCTCATGAGCGCGGCGATGGACACGGTGACGGAAGCGGGCCTCGCCATCGCCATGGCGCAGCAGGGCGGCATCGGCGCGATCCACAAGAACATGGATTTGGAAGCGCAGGCCAACGAAGTGCGCAAAGTGAAAAAGTTTGAATCGGGCATGGTGATCAACCCCATCACCATCACCCCCGAGGCGACGCTGGCCGACGCCTATGCGCTGATGGACATGCACCGCATTTCCGGCATTCCGGTGGCGAAGGCGGATGGCACGCTGGTGGGTATTTTGACCAACCGCGACGTGCGCTTCGCCAGCGACCCCAGCCAGAAAGTGGCCGAGCTGATGACGCAAAAGCTCATCACCGTGCGCGAGGGCATCGACCGCGAAGAAGCCAAGAAATTGCTGCACCAGCACCGCATCGAAAAACTGCTGGTGGTCGATGATGCGCATAAATGCATCGGGCTGATTACGGTGAAGGATATCGAAAAATCGCAGGCCCACCCGCTGGCGGCGAAAGACGGCAAAGGCCGCCTGCGCGTGGCCGCGGCGGTCGGCACCGGGGTCGAGGGCATCAAGCGCGCCGAGGCGCTGATCGCCGCCGAGGTCGATGCGATCATCGTCGACACCGCGCACGGCCACAGCAAGGGTGTGATCGACACGGTGGCCGAGCTGAAAAAAATGTACCCGCAGGCGAACATCATCGCCGGTAACATCGCCACCGCCGAAGCCGCCGAGGCGCTGATCGCCGCCGGGGCGGATGCGGTGAAAGTGGGCATCGGCCCCGGCAGCATCTGTACCACGCGGGTGGTGGCGGGGGTGGGCATGCCCCAGCTTTCCGCCATCTGGGAAGTGCGGCAGGTGACCGACACGCACGACATCCCCCTCATTGCCGATGGTGGTATTAAATTCTCCGGCGATTTTGCCAAGGCCATGGCGGCGGGGGCCAGCGTGGCCATGCTCGGCTCGTTGTTTGCGGGCACCGAGGAATCGCCCGGCGAGGTGATCCTCTATCAGGGCCGCTCGTACAAAACCTATCGCGGTATGGGCTCGGTGGGCGCCATGGCGCGCGGCTCGGCGGATCGTTATTTCCAGTCGGAGATCAACGATGCGCTGAAGCTGGTGCCCGAGGGCGTGGAAGGCCGCGTGCCGTATAAAGGTTCGGTGGCGGGCGTGGTGCACCAGCTGGTGGGCGGGCTGAAGGCCAGCATGGGCTACACCGGCAATGCCGATATCGCCGCCATGCGCACGCGCTGCCAGTTTGTGCGCATGACCGGCGCGGGCCTGAAAGAAGCCCACCCGCACGGCATCGCCATCACCCGCGAATCGCCCAATTACCGGGTAGAAAGCTAGGCGCGCACGGCCGCGTTGTTGCGGGCAAGGCGCTGGCGTTCCTGCAGGGTGGTAGCAAAGCCCGAGGGGCGTTCGCCTTCGGCGGTCATAAACCGGTTCAGGCCCCATTCGGTGATGACGTCGCGCATGATGCGGTGCGTGATGCTGCTTGGATGGTCGACCGGCAAATTTTTTGCCACGCGGCGGAACTGCGCTAACGCTTTGGGAAAAATAGTAAAATCATGAATAAATCCGGTGAGGGCCACCATCTCCATGAAGGTCGAGCCGCTCACATCCCGCACATGCGGCGCGGCGGCGCGCGCATTGGCGTTGAGCTCGTAATCGGTGCTGAGCAGCAGTTTGGGCTGCGTGCGCAAGGGGCAGCACGCTAGCAGGTTTTCGATCTCGTAATCGCCGATCATGTTCTGGTCGCGCCGCTCATGCGATTCAAACCCGCCACCGTCGATGGGCGTGTCATAGGCAGCGATGCTGATGCGCCCCTGGGCGGCATCGCTTTGGGCGTGCTGCCAGAAATCGTCGGCATTGGTATAGCAATCGACCTTGTGGTCGCGCAGCTTCTCGGTCAGCCAATCGGTGATGTTGCGATTATGATGCTGCGTGGAGTTCTGCGCGATCAGGCCGTGGTCGAGATAGGCCTCGCCTTCGGCATTGATGCTAATACCGATCCGGCCATTTCGGCCATGGGTGAGCTCCTTCAGTACCTCGTTGGGAATGACGAGGTGGCAGCCCATCGCCATCAGGTGATCCAATGCTTCAATCGGCATTTGATAGGGCGCAAGCCCCAAAAAGCGGCCCCGCGCGCGGCAAAACTGATCGAACTGGTCAAGCCACGTGAAAAAACTGGTATCCATGATAATGGTGCGCTGCATCCCCTTGCTGTAGCGCGCCTGCGTGACGGTTTGATGACGGTTTGGTATTTTTTTGCGTGCGGCAATTCGGTTGCCTTGCGCCCGCAAGGGCGCTACACCCACCGGCCTATGACCCCCGGCGCACGCATTCAGGCGACTATCGAAGTGATGGAGCATCTCCACGCCATCTGGCGGGCGGATCGCCGCGCGCCGGTCGATGCGCTGCTCGCGGGCTATTTCAAAAGCCGCCGCTACATTGGCAGCAAGGATCGCGGGGCGATTTCCGACCTGCTCTATTTCTGCCTGCGCCATGGCGGGCGGCTGGAATGGCATATCGAGCAGGCCGGGCTCGCCACCAACCCCCGCCGCGTGGTGATCGCCGCGCTGCATTTCTTTGGCGAAAAGCCGCTTAGCGGCAACCGCATCCTCGACCTGTTCGACGGCACGCAATATGCCCCCGCCAGCGTGAACGAGGCCGAGCACAAGCTGCTGGCCCGCATGGAAGACGCGGATTTTGTGGAGGCGGCGATGCCCGCCGCCGCGCGCAATAACTACCCGGACTGGATGGAAAGCCGCCTGCGCGAGAGTTTCGGCGACCAGCTCGACGCCGCCATGGAGGCCATGAACCAGCAGGCACCGATTGATTTGCGCGTGAACACCCTGAAATGCAAGGATGCGGGCGACCTCATCCTCGCCCTCGACCGCGACGGGTATTTCGGCCTTCCCACCCCGCATTCGCCGCTGGGCGTGCGCCTAAAAAAGCGCCTGCCGGCCTTCAACACGCAGGCCTTCAAAGACGGCAAATACGAAATGCAGGACGAAGGCTCGCAGATCGTCGCCCAGCTGGTGGAAGCCAAAGCGGGCCAGAAAGTGATCGATTTCTGCGCCGGGGCCGGGGGCAAAACCCTCGCCATCGCCGCCGCCATGCAGAATAAAGGCCGCATCCTCGCGCTTGACGTGTCGGAAAAGCGGCTGGGCGAAATGCCCAAACGCCTGGCCCGCGCCGGGGTGCATAACGTGGTGAGCCACGCCCTGCGCGACGAGCGCGACCCGTTCCTGAAACGCCACGCCGCCAGCGCCGATTGGGTGGTGGTGGATGCGCCGTGCTCGGGCTCGGGCACCTGGCGGCGCAACCCGGATCTTAAATGGCGGTTCAGCCTCGATGACCTGAACGAACTGGTGCCCTTGCAGGAAAGTATCCTTGCTGCAGCTGCGAAGCTTGTCAAACCCGGTGGAAAACTGGTATACATAACCTGCTCGGTGTTCGCCGATGAGAACATTCGGCAGGTGAAACAGTTCCTTGTGAATCATTCGTCTTTTCGGGTTGAAGCCCCGGCGAAAACATGGAATAAGCACCTGCATTCGGAACCGGGGGTAGGCCCCGTTCTGGCATTAAGCCCGCACAAAGACGGGACAGACGGCTTCTTTGCTGTCGCGCTCACCAACCACGCTTAACGGGGAAAAGCGGGAAACCGCCATTTGCCCGACGATGGGAAAGGAACGTTACTCTATGGCAAAAAAATGCCCGCCTGCGGCGAAAATTGCTCCCAAGAAAATCGGCCCCGTGAAGGGGAAGCGGTTCGGCGGTCGGCTGAACGGCCTGTTCTGCAAACGCAGCATCATCATTATTTCCGACCATAAGACCCAGCATGTGCCGTTTTCCGGGCTCACGCAGTTCGTGGCCTTCGTGGCCATGATCGGCTTTGTCGGCTGGGCGAGCTATTCCTCCGGCTCGTACATGGCTGCCGACGCGGTGATTACCGAGAAAACCCGTGCGCTTGAGACCACCACGCAGGAAAACGAGAAAGTCGGCGCCGAATTCGCGCTGCTGAAGCGCGACCTGCAGAAACTGGCCGAGGAAAATAAATCCGGCGAGCTGGCCGATTACGCCAAAATGATGACCGAGCAATTCGCCACCGAAGAGACGGTTGACGGCGTAAGCCAGGAATTCGCCGCCGCCAACAAAGCCGCCGAAGTGAGCGACAAATACAACGCCGTGTTCCAGCGCATCGAGTTTCTGGAAAACAAGGTGAAAGACCTGCAATCGACCCACGACCTCATGATGGCCGGTATTAAAGCAACCACCGGCGGCAAAATCGCCGAGCTGGAGCGCGTGATCGCCACCACCGGCGTGGACCGCGCACCGCTGGAACGCACCGCCGCCGCCCGCCAGAAAAAAGCCGAAGACCGCGCTGAGAAATATGGCCGCATCGAAAATGGCAGCGGTGGGCCGTTCATTCCGGCCAACGTTTCGGCCCTGAAAGAAAAAGAAACCGAGCTCTATTTTAACCTCAAGCGCATGATGACGCTGAACGACATTGTCGCCGCCCTGCCGGTGGCCAATCCGATGGCGTCGGGCGCCTACCGCAAAACCAGCAGCTTCGGCACCCGGGTCGATCCGTTCCGCGGGGCGCTGGCCTACCATAGCGGCGTTGATCTCGCCGGCCCGCGCGGCACCCGCATCAAAGCCAGCAGCGACGGGGTGGTGACCATCACCGGCTACAAAGGCGCGTATGGCAACATGATCGAAGTGAAGCATGATTACGGCTTCGCGACCCGCTATGGCCATTTGAGCCAGATTCTGGTGAAGCCGGGCCAGACGGTGAAAAAAGGCGACGTGATTGGTGTGCAGGGCTCGACCGGCCGCTCGACCGGCAACCATCTGCATTACGAGGTGCGCTACCATGATCGCGCCATTAACCCCATGAATTTCCTCAAGGCAGGGCAGAATGTTCGGTCGTAGGAAAGATCGGGAAAATAAGCGCCATGTGCTGGTGCCGTCGGTCATCTCGACCGACATGCACGTGATCGGCAACATCATCAGCCCCGAAGGCGTGCTCGATATTGATGGCCAGATCAGCGGCAACGTGCGCGCCCACACCATTTCAGTGCGTGAGAACGCCAAAATCCAGGGCGATGTGGTGGGGGAGCAGGTCTATATTTACGGCCATATCGAAGGGCTGGTGAAGGCCCGCAACGTCACGCTCTACGCCAGCGCGCGGGTGACCGGCAGCATCATGCACGAGACCCTGTCGATCGAGGACGGGGCGTTCGTCGATGGCAAATTCAAGCGCACCGACCGCATCAGCGACGACGAGCTGTTCGCCAAGCGCGTGGCCGAATCGGCCAGTATTTTCGCCAGCGACAACGACAATGACAACGCCGAGCCGCCGTCCGAAGCCGAGCTCATCGTTCTTGAGAACCTGCGGTTAATTCGCTAGTCGTTCTTCGGCCCCCAAAGCGTCTCTAAATTGGCCGCCCGGCCGGAGCTGGTTTTGTAGGCGTTGTAGCGTAGCGTGTTTTTCTCATAGTATTTCTGATGGTAATCCTCGGCCGGGTAGAACGGTTTTGCGGGGAGGATTTTGGTGGCAATGGGCCGTGGTGCGAAGAAAGCCGCGACCTTCGTTTTGCTTGCCTCGGCAGCCTGCTCTTGTGCCGGGCCGTTCACGAAAATCACCGTCTGGTAATGTTGGCCACGATCGTAATTCTGGCCGCCCGCATCCAGCGGGTCGATATCGTGCCAGTAAATGTCGAGCAGCGTTTCGTAGCGGACTTTGGCGGGGTCGTAGGTCACTTCGATCGCCTCGTAATGGCCGGTGGTGTCGGCGCTCACCTGCTCATAGGTGGGGTTCGCCGCGTCGCCGCCCGAATAGCCCACCTGCGTGGCCACCACACCCGGCGTATTGTCGAACACCGGCTGCATGCACCAGAAACACCCCCCGGCGAAAATGGCGGTCTCGGTTTGGGGTGCGGCGGCCATGGCGGAAGCTCCTAGCAGGATGGTGGCGATGAGAGGCAGGATGCGCATGGGCCTATAGATAGGGGTGGCGACTTAAAAATGAAAGATGGGCCGTGCTACAGCAAAATCAGCGTGGCGAGGCCGAGGAAGCTGAAGAAGCCGACGCAATCCGTCACGGTGGTGAGGAAAATGCCCGAGGCGATGGCGGGATCGACCTTGAAGCGCGTGAGCAGGATGGGCACGAACGCGCCAAACACTCCTGCCATGGTCATGTTAATGACCGCCGCGGCCAGCAGCACCAGCGACAGCAGGCGGTCGTGGAAATAGAAATACGACCCGACCGCCATGACCAGCCCGAGCAGGCTGCCATTGATGAGGCCGATCAGCATTTCCTTGCGCACATAGCTACCGCGATTCGCGTCGGTAAGGTTCTTGGTCGCCAGCGCGCGCACCGCCACCGTCACCGATTGCGTGCCGGTATTGCCGCCCATGCTCGCCACCATGGGCATGAGAATGGCGAGGGCCACGATTTTCTCGATGGAATGCTGGAACAGCCCGATCACGTTGGCGGCGACAATGGCGGTGAACAGGTTGACGAACAGCCAGGGAAAGCGCGTGCGCACGGTTTCCCAGATGCGCGACTGGAAGTCGGGTGCGCTCACGCCCCCCGCGCGCAGGTAATCTTCCTCTTCTTCTTCCTGGATCACGTCGACCACGTCATCGACGGTGATGGTGCCGACCAGCTTCCAGTTCTCATCGACCACCGGCGCTTCGACCAGCGCGTATTTGCGGAACAGGTGGGCGACTTCTTCCTGGTCCATCTGGGTCTGGATGGCGTAGACCGTGCGGTTCACGATGTCGGCCAGTCGCGCGTCGCGCTTGTGGCTGAGCACGCTGCCAAGCAGCAGGCGGCCGGTGGGCGAGAAATCGCCGTCGACCGTGTAGATGACGTAGAAGGTCTCGGGCAGCTCCTCGGCTTTGCGCAAATAGTCGATCGTGTCGCCCACGCTCCAGCTCTCGGGCACGGCCACCAGCGTGGTGCGCATGAGGCGCCCGGCCGATTCTTCGGGGTAAGTGAGGCTGGCCACCAGCTCGTCGCGCATGGCGGCGGGCAGCACTTCGAGGATCTCCTGCTGGCTCTCGGGCGAGAGATCTTCGATGATGTGGACCGCATCGTCGGTTTCCATCTCGGCGAGCATTTCGGCCGATTTATCCGGGCCGAGCGCTTCCAGCACGTCTTCCGCCGCTTCGGGGCTCAGCTCCGCGAGCGTTTCCGAGTCAAATTCCGCGGCGAGGATTTCGGTCAGGAAATGGCGCTCATCGGGCGCGAGCTGCTCGAACAGTTCGGCCTGGTCGGGCGCGGGCAGGGGATAGACCAGCGCGCGGGCCGTGGTGCGGTCTTCGCGCGCGATGGCTTCCACCACGTCGGCGACGAATTCGGGGTTCAACGAAAAACCGGTATCGGGATCGAGCGGGGCGTATTCGGATTGATCGTGAGTGCTCATCGCACGCCCCTTTACATGTATGCAGTCGCGCTGCGTGGCTCGATAGAAAAATCCTGTAAGGTTGAAATCCCCTGCCAAATGGTGCGACCGAGAAGACTCGAACTTCCACGGGTCGCCCCGCTACCACCTCAAGGTAGTGCGTCTACCAATTCCGCCACGGTCGCATCCGCTTGGCTGGGGAGGTTGGGCAAGTAGCAAATGTTTCCGGCGCGCGCAAGCCAGAAATCCGTTCACGGCACATGGGCTGTGCATTTCATGGCGCGCATAAAAATGGGGCGCACGCGTTTGCAGCGTGCGCCCCGGTATTGTTTCGTGTGTGTGCGCGCTTAGACGCCGACCGCATTCATCTCGTTCCAGATATGCTCGTTCACCCCAACCAGCGTGATTCTGGAGACCACATCGCCGCTGACAATGATGAGGGTGGTCGAGGCGGCGTCGCCCGTCGTGCCAAAGTTCACGTGATCAATGATGCCTTTGCCATTATTCCAGCTGCCGTCGATCTTATTCTCTTCGCGAATGCTGAATTTGTCTTCGAAGGGATTGAAATCCGTGATCGTCACATTGTTGTTACCCCACGTATCCCCACCATAATAGAAAGTGAAGCTGAACGTGTCTGCGCCTTCACCGCCATGCAGGTACAGGCTGGTTGCGCGGTGGTCA
>JBIISI010000021.1:0-26051 GCA_044341105.1 Rickettsiales bacterium
TGCCGATCACGCCGTCGCCATTGCCGTTACCGGCGGTGGTGTTCCAGATCGCGGTCGCGTTGCTCATATCGCCGGGATAGGTCGCGTACTGGCTCTGGAATTTATCGACCGAGGCGAGGATGCTGCGCGCCGTGATGATGGTGCTGTTGATTTTTGCCGTCTGGCTGTAGCTGCGCATGGCCACAAGGCTGCCGATCACCAGCCCGATAATGGCGACCACGATCGACATCTCAAGCAGGCTGAACGCGTGGCGGTGGCGGGTGGTGCGTGGCATATTCCCAGTATAGCGAAGCCACAAGTCCTTGTCATAAATAATTCTTTGTTTCGCGGCATGGGAATTGCTATAGTAGCAGGTGATGGGAATTCGCCACATAGCCGCGTTTGCGGTGGCCGTGCCGCTGCTGGTTGCCGCCCCGGCCCGCGCCGAACTGCCGATGCGCGATGCGCTGATCGATGGCGCGCGCATGTGCACGCAGCAATTCCCCATTCAGGAACGCACCCAGAACATCCCCACCCACCTTCTCGCCGCCATTTCCAGCACCGAAACCGGGCGCTGGCACAAGCAGCTCGACATGGCGCTGCCATGGCCGTGGACGGTGAATGTCGAGGGCAAGGGCTATTACTTCGCCAGCAAGGCCGAAGCCGTTGCCAAAACGCAGGCCTTTATCAATCAGGGCAAGCGCAGCATCGATGTGGGCTGCATGCAGGTGAACCTGAAGCACCACAACACCGCCTTCCGCACGCTCAACGAAGCGTTTGAGCCATCGGCCAACGTTGCCTATGCGGCAAAATTCCTGCGCACGAACTACAACGACCTGGGCGACTGGATCAAAGCCACCGCCGCCTACCATTCGCGCACCCCGAAATATGGTAATGCCTACCTCGCGCGCATCGAGAAAAACTGGACGCGCATCGTCAGCAAAGTGCAGCAGGCGCGCGCCAATCAGGGGCTCGGCCCGCAAGCCACCGCCACGCCGAATTTTGCCGCCGCCCAGCAACAGGCCGCGGCGGCCCCGCGCGCCATGAACCGCATCGATTCCACCCGCAATGTGCGCGTCATTCAGGTGAGCGATGCCCGCCGCAGCGCGGAGGTCATGGTGGTGCGCCCGCAAACCGCTACCTCCACCATGCGGGTGGCCGACGCGGCAGCGGCCCCAAATGCCGGGGTGACGCGCATCGGGGTTGACAGTGCGGCACCGGCGGCCAATAGTGCGGCCAAGCCTTCGGGCCCCAAATTCGTCTTCGCCAATTAGAGAGCGCCATGAGTTACGAAGTCATTGAAATCCTGAAGCCGGAAATCGCCTGCGATGGCGGCGGCGGCGCGCTGGGCCACCCGCGCGTGTACCTGCACACCGACCCCGAGCACGACAACCAGGTGACCTGCGGCTATTGCTCGCGCACCTATGTCTATCGCCCGCGCAAAACGGCCTAAGCCATGAACCTGGTGGGCATGGTGGTGCTGGCGCTCATGGGAGCCACGGCGCTGGTGTTGGTGGTCGGCATTGCGCTGATGGCGCGTGGCGGCGAAGCCAACCGCAAATACGGCAATAAAATGATGGTGGCGCGCGTGGCCCTGCAGGGTCTGGCGCTTGCCGCCCTCGCGCTGCTGCTGGTGATGAAACAGCACTAAGCTCCGGTTATGTTGCGCTGCATGCCCATGGGTTGCAATTGCAGCAAAAAATCCGCACAGTAGGGAGAACGAAAGGTTTTCCTGCATGCGCATTCTTGTCCCCGTCAAACGTGTCGTCGATTACAACGTGAAAATCCGCGTGAAGGGCGATGGCTCGGGGGTGGAACTGGCCAACGTGAAAATGAGCATGAACCCGTTCGACGAAATCGCCGTCGAAGAAGCCATGCGGCTGAAAGAAAAAGGTGTCGCCACCGAGGTGATCGCAGTGACCATCGGCGAGAAAAAATGCGAGGAAACATTGCGCACGGCGCTGGCCGTGGGCGTCGACCGCGCGATCCATATCCTTACCGACGCGAAGATCGAACCGCTCATGGCGGCGAAATTGCTGCAGGCGGTGGTGGCCCGCGAAAGCGCCGACCTCGTGATCGCCGGTAAACAGGCGATCGACGACGACGCCAACCAGACCGGCCAGATGCTGGCTGCGCGCCTTGGCTGGCCGCAGGCGACCTTCGCCAGCAAGGTCGAGATTGCGGGCGGTGAAGCCACCGTCACCCGCGAGGTCGATGGCGGGCTGATGACCATCGCCGTGAAGCTGCCGGCGGTGATTACCACCGATTTGCGCCTGAACGAACCGCGCTACGCCAAACTGCCCGACATCATGAAAGCGCGCGCCAAGCCGCTGGTGGTGCTGGGCACCGAGGAGCTGGGGGTCGATACCACGCCGCGCCTTACCGTGCTGAAGGTCGAAGAACCCGCCAAACGCAAAGGCGGCGGCAAGGTGAAGGATGTCGCCGAACTGGTCGAGAAACTGAAAAACGAAGCGAAGGTGATCTAGCCATGGCCATTCTTGTGATTGCCGAACATGACGGCAAAACGATTGCTCCTGCCACGCGCGCTGCCATCGGTGCGGCGAAACAGATTGGCGGCGACATTCACCTCGCGCTTGCCGGGCACACCATCGCCGAGCTCACGAAACAGGCCGCCGCGCTGGAAGGTGTGGCGCAGGTGCTGGTGGAAGACGACGCGCTGTATGCCCACCCGCTGGCGGAAACGCTCGCGCCGTTCTACCGCGAGCTGGCCGGGGCCTATAGCCATGTGCTGGCAGCGGCCACCAGCTTCGGCAAAGACGTGGCACCGCGCCTCGCTGCGCTGCTTGATGCGCAGCAGATTTCGGAAATCACCAAAGTGGTGAGCGCCGACACGTTCGTGCGCCCGATTTATGCCGGCAATGCGCTGGAGACGGTGCAATCGGCCGATGCGATTAAAGTGATTACCGTGCGCGCCACCGCGTTCGACAAAGTGGGTGATGGCGGTTCGGCGCAGGTGGTTGATGTGCCCGCCGTGCCGGTGGAAGCCAGCTCGCGCTTTGTTGGTATGCAGGAAGCGAAATCCGACCGGCCGGAGCTGACCAGCGCGCGGGTGGTGGTCTCCGGCGGGCGTGGCCTTGGCTCGGCCGGGAATTTCGCGCTGCTGGAGAAAGTAGCAACCAAGCTGAACGCCGCGATGGGCGCCTCACGCGCGGCGGTCGATGCGGGCTATGTGCCCAACGACTGGCAGGTGGGGCAGACCGGCAAAGTGGTCGCGCCCGAGCTGTATATTGCGGTGGGGATTTCTGGCGCCATCCAGCACCTCGCGGGCATGAAGGAAAGCAAGGTGATCGTCGCCATCAATAAAGACGAAAACGCGCCGATTTTCGAGATCGCCGATTACGGGCTGGTGGGGGATCTGTTCACCATCCTGCCCGAGCTGGACGCGGCGCTCTAGCGGAAGCGGTCGACACCGCGCTCGAGCTGCATGCGCTCCACGAACGCATCGGCCTGCGCGAAATCGAGTTTCACATGCCAGAGCGCGTTGCTGCTATCGGTGCTGGCGCTTGCCGTGCCGCCCCATTCGCGGGCGAGGGTTTTTGCCTGCTCTTCGGCGAGCCCAAGCGTTTCAAAATGACCGTTATGGAACCCAAACACGCGCGATGTGTAGGTCTTTAATTGGGTCTTCAGTTCGACAACTTCCGGGCGCATCTTCTTCTCCTTATGGGTAGGGGTGGAAACAATCAGCGGGCCATCATGCCCGCATCTTTTTGCGCCGCGTGCAGGCGGCGTTTTTCAACAAAGCGTGCGGCATCTTCGGCGGTGGCGGTCAGCACATGCTCGCGCGCCATTTCGGGCTGGTCGGTCGGCAGGCCGCGCGAGGCGCAGTAACGCTGTTTGTCGGCAGCGACATTTTTGCTGGGGAATTTCTGGCTCACCATGAGGCCCGCATGGGCCGAGCTGGAATTGGTGTCGTGCGACCATTTAATGCCACTATATTTGTTGAGATGCGCCAGTGTTTCTTCAGGCGAAAGGGGCGGCAATTCCGCCGGGGCCTGGGCGATGGCTGCTGCGCGGCGTTGCGCGCGGTTTGCGTGCAGCAGGGTTTTTTCACCGTCAAAGGCAGGTTCCGCGCTCAGGATCTTCTCGGCCTGCTGCGCCTTTACCAGCAGGGTATTCCCATGCGCGCTTGCCTCGATACCGTAGGTTTCCTTCAGCACTTCCTGCACGCGTGCCAGATGGGCGCGTTTGGGCGTGGCCGTGAAATCGCCGCGCGCGGTGCTCCACCACGTGCCGGGCGTCAGGCTATTCAGGTGCTCCGGCGCGCGCCGCGCAAGGGCAGGGTCGATGGGCACGGCGGGGGCGTTTTTTCCGAAACCGAATGTCATGGCGTTCTCCGTTGCGATAAGCTCTAGCAAAACGCGGCCGATGAAGTATGACAATTGCATGAAATTGACCCTTGCCCTTGCCCAGATCAACCCCACCGTCGGCGACCTTGCCGGCAATGCCATGATGATCGTGCGCGCGGCGCAGGAAGCGGCGCAGGCCGGGGCCGACCTGGTGCTGTACCCCGAAATGGCGCTCACCGGCTATCCGCCCGAAGACCTCGTGCTGGTGCCCGCCTTCCGTCAGGCCGCGTGGGACGCGGCACGCCAGATCGCCCGCGAAACAGAAACCTTACCCTGCGACCTGATTTTCGGGAATCTGTGGGAGGAGGGCGAGGCGATCTATAATGCGTCGGTGCTGGCATCCGGTGGGCGGCTCAGCCTGCTGCGCGCCAAACACGCGCTGCCGAATTACGGCGTGTTCGACGAAAAACGCGTGTTCGCGCCCGGCCCGGTACCGAGCATCGTTGAATGGCGGGGCATCAAGCTGGGCCTGCTGATCTGCGAAGAAGTGTGGCAGCCGGGCGCGGCGAAAGCACTGGCCGATGCCGGTGCCGAACTGCTGTTGGTGCAGAACGCCAGCCCCTACCATATCGGCAAGGCGGGCCAGCGCAAAGCGGTGGTCGACGCCGCCGTGCAGGCGACCGGCCTGCCGCTGGTGTACCTCAACCTCGTGGGCGGGCAGGATGAGCTGGTGTTCGATGGCCGCTCCTATGTGGTCGATGCCGCCGACCATGACGTGGTGCGCCTGCCGGCCTTCCGCGAGGCGCTTGCCATTACCGAATGGACGCGCGCAGAGGCGGGCTGGCAATGCGCGCCGCAACCGCTCACCCCGCCGCGGCCCGACGAGGAAACGATCTACGCCGCCCTTGTGCTCGGCCTGCGTGACTATGTGCGCAAGAATGGCTTTCCCGGCGTGGTGCTGGGGCTTTCCGGCGGCATTGATTCGGCGCTCACCGCCGCCATCGCGGCCGATGCGCTTGGCCCGCAAAAGGTATTGGGCCTTCGCCTGCCAAGTCCGTACAGCTCAACGGATAGCCTGGAAGACGCGACGCAACTGGCCGAGCGCCTCGGCGTGGCGCTGCACACCGTGCCCATCGCCCCCGGCATGGAAGCAATGGGCGGCGTGCTGGGCGAATTATTTGCCGGGCGCGCGAGCGACACGACGGAAGAAAATATTCAGGCGCGCCTGCGCGGGCTGGTGCTGATGGCCGTTTCTAACAAATTCGGCCATATGCTGCTTACCACCGGCAACAAATCCGAAATGTCGGTCGGCTATGCCACGCTGTATGGCGATATGGCGGGCGGGTTCTCGGTGCTGAAAGATGTGTATAAAACCACTGTCAGTAAGCTGTCGATCTGGCGCAATGGCTGCAGCGCCGACGACATGGCCCGGCTGGGGTTCGCGGGGGCAGCGGGGGCGGTGATCCCCGAACGCAGCATCACCAAACCGCCCAGCGCCGAGCTGCGCCCCGACCAGAAAGATGAGGATTCGCTGCCGCCCTACGCGCTGCTCGATACCATCCTGCGCGGGCTGATCGAGCGGCAGCTCAGCGTGCGCGAACTGATCGCCGAGGGGCTCGACGCGGCGGTGGTGGAGAAGGTGGCGAAGCTGGTCTGGGCGGCGGAATATAAGCGCCGCCAGAGCGCGCCGGGGGTGAAGATCACCCCCATGGCGTTCGGCCGCGACCGGCGCTGGCCCATCACCAACCGCTGGAAATTCCAATAACTAAAATCCGCTGAATCATTAACGATATGTTTACGGGCCCTGCGTAGGGTGGGTTTTTCCACCACCACTACCAACACCAACAAAAGGGGACGACATGTCATACAATCTGCACGGCGATACCGAACGCGCACGCGAAGCCCTCTGGGCCCGCAAGGAAGATGCCAAAGCCATCGAGGCACTGCGCAAGCAGATGCAGGCTGAATCGGACCTACAGGAAAACCTCGCCCATGTGCGCGCCCGCCAGGGCAGCGCGTAATGCAGGGCGCGGGATTTAACCAATCCCGTTGAATCCGGTAAAAAAATCCTCTAGGGCTGCGGCCGTAGAGGATTTTTTTATGACCGCACCCATGCCCGTTTATGTTCGTTTCGCCCCCAGCCCCACCGGCTGGCTGCATGTGGGCAATGTGCGCACCGCCATCGCCAACTGGTTGTTCGCGCGCAATGCGGGGGGGCGTTTCCTGCTGCGCATCGACGACACCGACCTCGCGCGTAGCAAGCCCGAATACGAGGAGGGGCTGAAAGCCGACCTGCAATGGCTTGGCCTCGCGTGGGACGCGCTGGAGAAACAGTCCGACCGGTTCGACCGCTACGAACTGGCCAAGCAGAAGCTGATCGCCGATGGGCGCCTTTATCCGTGCTACGAGACGGCGGAGGAAATCGACATCAAACGCAAAATGCTGGTGAGCCGTGGCCTGCCGCCGATCTATGACCGCGCGGCCTTGAGCGATACCGATGAAAAAAGAACGGAATACGAAAGCCAGGGGCGCCGCCCCCACTGGCGCTTCAAGCTCGACCATGCCCCCATCGTGTGGGATGACATGGTGCGTGGCCGCACCGAGTTTGACGGGGCGAAACTCTCCGACCCCGTGCTGATCCGCGAGGATGGCGGCGTGCTGTTCACCTTCGCCACCTCGGTCGATGACGGTGAAATGGGCATCACCCACATTATTCGCGGCGAAGACCATGTGAGCAACAGCGCCATTCAAATCCAGATTATGGAAGCGCTTGGCCACACCGCCCCCATCCTCGGCCACATGGCGCTGCTGAAAATGAAAGAGGGAAAAATTTCCAAACGCGAAGGCGGCGGCGACATTAAAAGCCTGCGCGAAGAGGGCATCCTGCCGCTCGCGCTTATGAGCTACCTCAGCAAAATCGGCACGTCGGACGCGATCGAGCTTGCCCCCGGCATGGAGCAACTCGCCGCCGATTTCGCGATGAGCAAACTGGGCCGTTCGATGGCGAATTACGACCCCACCGAGCTTGCCCGCCTGAACCAGAAATTGCTGCACCAGCTGCCGTTCGAGCAAGTGCAGGCGCAGCTTGCCGCGCGCGGCATCGCGGTCGAGGAAGCCTTCTGGGAACAGATCAAACCGAACCTGACCACGCTCGACGAAGTGCGCGACTGGTGGGCGATCACCCACCAGCCGATTACCCCGGTCATCGACGATGCAGGATTTACGGCACAGGCTGCCGAATTACTCCCTGTTGGTGAATGGGGCGCACAAAGCTGGAACGAGTTCGTAAATGCCGTGAAAGACAAAACCGGGCGCAAGGGCAAGGAGCTGTTCATGCCGCTGCGCAAGGCCCTGACCGGCATGGAGCATGGCCCGGAAATGCAGGTCGTGTTCAGCCTGCTTGGCCGCGAACGGGCAGAGAAACGGTTGAAGGGGGAGGCGGCGTGATCCGCCTTTCCAACACGCTCACTCGATCCGTCGAGGAATTTCAGCCGATCGACCCCCAGCACGTGAAAATGTACGTGTGCGGGCCCACCGTTTATTCGCGGGCGCATATTGGCAATGCGCGGTCGGTGGTGGTGTATGATGTGCTGTCGCGGCTGCTGCGGCATGAGTATGAAAAACTCACCTTTGTGCGCAACATTACGGATGTGGACGATAAAATTAATGCCGCCGCCATCGAGCGCGGGATTTCGATTCAGCAGCTGACCCAAGAAGTGACGCAGCAATTCCACGACGACATGGCCGCGCTGGGGTGCCTGAGCCCGGATGTGGAGCCGAAAGCGACCGAACATATTTCGCAAATGATCGCGATGATCGAGGCGCTGATCGCGCGCGGCCATGCCTATGCCGCCGAGGGCCATGTGCTGTTCGACGTGCAGAGCGACACCCATTACGGCCAGCTCAGCCGCCGCTCGGTGAAAGACATGATCGCCGGCGCGCGGGTGGAAGTGGCGCCCTACAAGAAATACCCCGGCGATTTTGTGCTGTGGAAACCGGCGAGCGAAAAAGACGATGCCAGCAGCAAATTCGATTCGCCATGGGGCGTGGGCCGTCCCGGCTGGCATATCGAATGCTCGGCCATGAGCGCGACGCATCTGGGGAACGATTTCGACATTCATGGCGGCGGCTCGGACCTCATGTTCCCGCACCATGAAAACGAAATCGCCCAAAGCACCTGCGCGCATGAAGGCTCGCGCTACGCCACTTACTGGGTGCATAACGGCTTCCTCACCGTGAATGGTGAGAAAATGAGCAAGTCACTCGGAAATTTCATCACCGTGCATGATTTGCTGGCGCGTGGGGTGAAGGGCGAAGTGATCCGCTTCGCGCTGATGAGCACGCGTTACAACGAGCCGCTCGACTGGAGCGACAAACTGCTTTCCGATTCGCAAAAAGTGCTCGACCGGCTGTATCGCAGCGTGGGTGAGGTGGGGAGTGGCGCGGTGCATGCCGATATCCTGGGCGCGCTGCGCGACAACCTGAATACGCCCAAAGCACTCGCCATCCTGCAAACGCTGGAGGCGGCGGAATTGCTGGCTTCGGCGCAGTTCCTCGGCCTGCTGCAGCAATCGCCGCAAGCCTGGTTCCAGGGCGATGCGGGGGAAGATACGGCGTGGATCGAGGCGGAAATCGCCCGCCGCAACGATGCCAAAAAAGCCCGCGACTTTACAACGTCGGACGCGATCCGTGACGCGCTGAAGGCAAAGGGCATCGTGCTGGAAGACAGCGCGGGCGGCACGAGCTGGCGCAAGGCTTAGCTTGCTGTTGCCTGAATTTTCTGGCAAAAACCCTGCATGAGCGAACGTATCTACCTCTATGATTCCACCCTGCGCGACGGCGCGCAGGCGCGCGGCATCGACTTCACCGTGGCCGATAAAATCGCCATTGCGCAGGCGCTCGACGGTTTCGGCATCGATTTTATTGAGGGCGGCTGGCCGGGCGCGAACCCGACGGACGATGCCTTCTTCGCCGCCGCGCCCAAAACCAAAAGCGCCAAAATCACTGCCTTCGGCATGACGCGCCGGGCCGGGCGCTCGGCCAGCAACGACCCCGGCCTTGCCGATCTGCTGCAGGTGGGCACACCGAGCATCTGCCTCGTCGGCAAAGCGTGGGACTGGCAGGTGGAAGCGGCGCTGAAAGTGTCGAAAAAAGAGAATCTGCGCATGGTGGAAGAATCCATCGCCCATCTGCGCGCGCAAAAGCGCGAGGCGGTGTTCGACGCCGAGCATTTCTTCGATGGCTTCAAAGCCAACCCGGACTATGCGCTCGATGTGCTGCGCGCGGCGCAGGCGGGTGGGGCGAGCTGGTTGGTGCTGTGCGACACCAACGGCGGCAGCCTGCCCAGCGAGATATTCCGCATCGTGAGTGAAGTGAAAAAACATCTCGCCACGCCGCTGGGCATTCATTGCCACAACGACACCGAGCAGGCGGTCGCCAATTCGCTGGCGGCGGTCGAGGCCGGGGTGCGGCAGGTGCAGGGCACCATTAACGGCATCGGCGAGCGCTGCGGGAATGCCAACCTCATCTCGCTCATTCCCACGCTGATGTTGAAAATGGGTTTCAAGACCGGCGTGAGCGAGGCGAAGCTCGCCAAAATCACCCAGCTTTCGCGCATGGTCGATGAACGGTTGAACCGTGCACCGAACAAGCACGCGCCCTATGTGGGCGCGAGCGCCTTCGCCCACAAAGGCGGGCTGCATGTGAGCGCCGTGAACAAGGACAGCAAAAGCTACGAGCATGTGCCGCCCGAAGCGGTGGGCAACGAGCGGCTGATTCTGGTGAGCGACAAAGCGGGCCGCGCCAATATCGTGAACCGCCTGAACCAGATGGGCCTCGCCATCAGCCCCGACGACGAGCATATCGGCCAGCTGGTGAAAGTGGTGAAAGAGCGCGAGGCGCAGGGCTATGCCTATGAAGACGCCGAGGCGAGTTTTGAACTGCTCGCGCGCACCATGCTCGATAGCGTGCCGCCGTTTTTTGCCCTGCAAAGCTTCCGCGTGCTCGATGAGCGGCGCGTGGGCGAAAAAGGCAAGCTGGTGACCATGTCGGAAGCGACGGTGAAGCTCACCGTGGCGGGCAAACGCAAAATGAAAGTGGCCGAGGGCAATGGGCCGGTCAACGCGCTCGACGCCGCGCTGCGCAAGGCGCTGATCGTGAAATACCCGCAGCTGAAATCCATGCACTTGGCCGATTACAAGGTGCGCATCCTCACCCCGGCGGAAGCCACGGCAGCGCTCACGCGCGTGATGATCGAATCGCGCGACGATGCGGGCAAAAGCTGGACGACGATCGGCGTGTCGCACAACGTGATCGACGCGTCGTACAACGCGCTGTTCGATGCGATTTGCTATCACCTGCTCAAGAAAAAAGCGAAAGCGGCCTAGCGCCGGAAGCGTTACGCGTTTTCCTGCCGGGCGGCGCCTTCGTCGCGCAGTTTGGCGAAAATCAGTTCGCGGTAGAGCGCGCGCAACTGCGCCAAGGTGGCGAGGCAATCAATATGCCGCACGGCGCTGCCCGCGCGGATATGGGTGGCGAGCGCCGAACCGGGTGGCAGTGTTTTGATGGTGTAGCGCCCGTCGCTCATGGCGCGGGCAACGGCAAAGCCGACCGGATCGCGCCCACCGCGCACTGGCGCGCGGTAAAGCAGGTGCAGGTGCCAGTGCCTGCCTGCAAGCTCGCCCAGCGCGCGGCCATGCGCGTAGTGCCGCTGCATGGCGGTGTCGAGTTCGGCAAGCAGGGCATGGCCCGTTTCTTGGTCTTGCGCATCCATGGGCGAGAGCTTATAGCAGCCGCATGTCTCTTGCTATCATTTTGGTGCGCCCGCAAATGGGCGAGAATATTGGCGCGGCGGCGCGCGCGGCGGCCAATTTCGGCGTGGCCGACCTGCGCCTTGTCGCCCCGCGCGACGGCTGGCCCAACCCCAAAGCGGTCGATATGGCCGGCCGCGCGATCGATGTGCTCGATGCCATTACCGTGCATGAAACGCTGGCCGAAGCGGTGGCCGATTGCCAGTTCGTGCTGGCCACCACCGCGCGCGAGCGGGCCGTGAACATGCGCGCCTACGATACCGCGCAGGCGGTGGTGCAATTGCGCGCGCGGGCGCAGCGCGGTGAGAAGGTGGCGGTGCTGTTTGGCCCCGAGCGCACCGGGCTGGAAAACGAAGACATCGCCCATGCGCATGGCGTGCTACACATTCCCACCGCGCCGGAATATAGCTCGCTGAACGTGGCGCAGGCGGTGGTGGTGGTGCTGGCGCAATGGTTCGCCAGCGGCGAGGCGCCCGCCTTGCCCGAGGGCGAGCCGCCCGCCCCGCAGGCCGAGCTGCAGGGCATGTTCGGCCAGTTGGAGCAGGCGCTCGATGCCACCAATTTCTGGCGCATTCCTGCCAAAAAAGAAATCATGTGGCGCAATATTCGCGCCGGGTTGATGCGCGCCGATCTCTCCTCGCAGGAAGTGGCCACCTGGCGCGGCCTCATCCGCGCGCTGGCGGAAAAGTAGCGGTTTAAGCCGCCCGGCAGGCACGTTCACACCCCCGTCATTGCGAGGAGCGAAGCGATGCGGCAATCCAGAAGGTGCAGCAAGTGGAAGCTTCTGGATTGCTTCGCTTCGCTCGCAATGACGGCCCTTCTGTGTAAGGGAGGAACATATTGTATTGGCATTGCCAAGTGGTGGATCCCTCGATCTATCCCTTGCCCAACCTTCACCGAATCTTCACAAAACTTTCCGGCCATTTCCATTACCCTACAGGGTGAGGAACTCTCATGGCCGAAGAAGAAAACACAGCTCCACCACCGCCGAAGCCGCCGACTGGCCCTTCGGGCCCGGCTAAAAAGCCGGAGCCCGAGGCCGCGCCTGCGCCGGTGGTGCAAAAAGAAGCGGCTGCGCCCGAACGCCCCAAAGCAAAGCGCATGGGCTTCGATCCGCTGCGCCCGTTCCGCTATGGCATGGCCTTCACCGGCGGCACGGTGGGCGGCCTGCTCGATGGCATGGCCCATCAGGGCCGCAAAGGCATGTGGGCGGGGCTGGCGATTGGCCTGCTGCTGTGCATTGGCGGCGGGTTTTCCGCCCCGTTCCTGATTGGGGGCGCGGCGGCAGGGTTGCTTGGTGGGGCCGTGCTGGGCGGCGCGTTTGGTGGCCTCACCGGCGGGGTGAAAAGCACCAACCGCATTCGCCGCCGTGAAAAATATGCCGACGAACTGGCCGAGCATGCATCCGCGCGCGGCCGCCGCACGGTGCAAAGCAACGCGCCCGAGCGCGGCGTCGATTACCGCGAGGCCTATGCCGCGCGCCAACGTATCAGCGATTACAATTTCGACCGGGCGGTGCAGCAGGAGCGGGAAAATGACCGCGATGAGCGCACTTATTGGCAGGACCGTGAAGCCGCGCGTGGCGCTGGCGGCATGGGCCGGGGGTGGTAGCCATGGTGACGGGCAACGAAACCGAACTGGTGCAGCAAGGCGCGAAAGTGGCGACGGACGTGGCGCAAAAAGCCACGGGCGGTGTCATGGGGGTGCTCAAAGGGCTCATCAACGCGCCGGTCGCCATGGTGAAGGGCGGGCTTGGCGGGGTGATCGGCAACATGCTCTGGTACAGCGCGGCGATTGGCCTTGCGGCAGTGACCGGCCTGCTGAAGCCGGTGCTGAATATGTTCGGCAAAGGCGAGTGGGCCGACAGCCTTGCCGCCACGCTTGATAAAGACCAAGGCGGCATGCCGGGCTTCCTTATGAAAATCCTCGGCTATGGTGCGGCAGCGGCGGGCACGGTGGGGGCCGGTCGCGCCGCCATCGGCGAAATTACCGGCAGCGGGGCCGAAGAGCCGCAAAGCGCCGGCATGGGCATTGGCGGTGCGGTGGCGATTGCGGCGGTGGCAGCGGTGGGCATTGGTGCGCTGGTCAAAGCCAGCGACGACGGCAAACCCGGCACCCCCGCCGCCACGCCCGGCAAGGCCGCAGGCGCACGGGCGATCTAGGGTTAGTGGTTAGTGGTTAGTGGGCGAACCCTGCTTATTGTTACTTCATGAGAATATGCCGGCACCATCGAAACCCTCCCCTATAGGGGGAGGGCAGGGTGGGGCCATAAGAGTACGTGGCACGTATCCTTATGGCCCCTCCCAACCTCCTCCCTCGGGGGGAGGAGTTTATGGGGGCGCGGCTGGGTGCCCCTAGCCCTAGCCCTCCCAATTGTCATAAAACCTTCACGTTACTTGACGGGGCGCTGTGCTAATGTGGAGGCTAGGAAATAAGTCCATTAAGGGGACCGCATATGCAAAACGAAACCATTAGCCCGATCAACCACGGTGTGGTGAGCGCGACGGGCCACACCGTTGCCGGTGCCGCCGGCGGCGCGGTGAAATCGGGGCTGCAAACGATTGGTTACACGGCGCTGGTCTGTGCTGGCATCGGGGCTGTATGGGCCACGGGCGGTTTAGGGCTGTTTGCCACCGGGGTTGGCTCCACTTTCCTGAGTGGACTCTTGGGTGCGGCAGCGGGTGGTTTGGCCGGCGGTGTCGTGCTCGGCCCGCTTTTCAGCGTATTCACCGGCACCTATGGGGCGGTGAAAGGTGGCGCGAATGCCGCCAACCGCGTGCGCGAGGAAAAAGGAGCATCGAACGCCATGCAGGCGCAGCTCGAAACTTATCGTGCACAGGCGCTGGCCTCGCAAATGGCGCCGACCACCGTGTATGCGCCTAGCGCCACGAACGATAATAAATATTCCGGGGCTTCGACCATGAATCTTGCACCGAGCACCATCCAGCAGGGCGATGCCCAATTGCAGGGCATGGTCAATGGCATGGGCCTGCAACGCGCATAACGATAGGTGATGGGTATGAAAGTCAGGGCCGTTAAACAGAATGCTGAGGTAGTGGGGAGCAATCTTTCCACAGCGCTACGCGGACTTCCGGGCGACACGTGGAACGCTGTCAAAGACGTTTTCAGCAAGGATAAACCCTTGCGCGAGATCAAAGACTTGCCGCATCCCATAAAAACCCCGCTTTTGGCGCAGCCAACCAAGCAATCCATGAAGCTCGGTTTTAATATCGTGAAGCAACCCTTCACATATGCCGCAGGATTGGCGATCAAGGGAATGGATGGACTTGCCCGCGGCATCAAAGGCCACCCGCTGCTGGCCTCAACGGCGATTATCGGTGGCGTTGCCTACGGCATCCAGCGCTGGCGGCATGGCTCGGCGGAAGAGCAGACTGCGCGCGCCTTTAACGAACAGGTCGCCCAGATTAACGCTATACAGCAACAGGCGCAGATGCAGGGGCCGGTAGCGAATACGTATAATTACCATAATTCCGTGACGCCCGAGGAAAGCGCTGCCATGGAGGCCAAGCTGGCCGCCAAGCGCGATCAGGCAGGCGGCATGGCTGCCGGCATGAAGCAGCAGGCCGCGTCTGCCACGGCGGAACTCTAATTCCGGTTGGCAAACCATAAACCGAAAAGGCGGCCTCGGGCCGCCTTTTTTGTATCGTACTACATCCTCCCCCTCTGGTGGAGGAGGCATGGTTCTACAGCGTCCTGACGAAACCTCTGCCCTCGCGAGGGTGTCACCCCGGCGTTGGCTTCGCCCTTTCCGCGTCGCTCCAAGTGTGCCGGGGGCTGCCGAGTCACGGATGATGCGCGGGAATAGTGGCACGGCGGATGCCGGGACAGGCCCGGCATGACAGTTCTTGTTTTTTCTTGCCCAGCGTTTCAAACGGTAAACAGGGCGGCATTTGCCGCGCTCTGGTGAGCGCACGCGCGGCCCAAACCATCGAAAAACGCTTGACGCTGCCGGTGGTTTTGCCTAAAAACCCCGCTCCTCGGGCACCGGAGCGCATATTCCCCTCCGCCCTTGGTAGGTTTCTTGGGAATAGCTAACCGTTGAGGAGAATCGCATGAGCAAACGTCATGCCGTGAAGTACAAGATTTCCCGCCGCCTGGGCGAAAGCCTGTGGGGCCGCGCGAAAGACCCCGTGAACCGCCGCTCGTACGGCCCCGGCCAGCATGGTGCTGCCGCCAGCCGCAAAAAGCCGTCGGACTATAAAAATCAGCTGCTCGCGAAGCAGAAGCTGAAAGCGTACTACGGCAACCTGACCGAGAAGCAGTTCTTCAAACTGTATCAGGAAGCCATCCGCATGCGTGGCGACACCAGCGAGAACATGATCGGCCTGCTCGAGCGTCGTCTGGATTCGGTGATCTACCGCATGTGCGTGGTGCCGACCCCGTTCGCTGCCCGCCAGTTCGTGAACCACGGCCACATTAAAGTGAATGGCCGCCGCGTGAACATTCCGAGCTACCTCGTGAAAGAAGGCGACGTGATCGAAGTGAAAGACAAGTCGAAAGAACTCGCCCTCGTGGTGGAAGCCATGGCTTCGCCCGAGCGTGACGTTCCCGATTACATCGACATGGACGAGAAAGCCGTGAAAGCCACCTTCACCCGCACCCCGAAACTGTCGGACGTGCCCTATCCGGTGAAGATGGAGCCGAACCTGGTGGTGGAATTCTACAGCCGCTAATCGGGTTTCGACCGCATACGAAAAGGGCGCCCTCGGGCGCCCTTTTTTGTTAGCGGCTATGGGTATCGGGTTCGGGCTGGGCTTTGCTGAAGCTTGGTGGTGCTTTATCGCCATGGCCGGCGGGGGCGGCTTCGGGCGCGAGGTTGCGCATGCCCTCGATGGCTTCTTTCAGCCCCTTGAGCGACAAATCACCAAAATCAACCGGATTGCTCATACATGCTCCTTCTTAAGGGTAATGTAGCCAGCGATTCTTTAAGATTACCTTAATCGCGGGGATTTGTCGGCAGGAATCGTGATGGGGGCGGCCGAAAAACCCATTATTTCCTGTGCAATGGCTTGCGGTGGGCGGTTTTTGGGCTAGGTTACCCCCATGAACACCGCCACCGATGCGCCCTACGAGCCCGAAGACGTTGCCCGCAAGCTGGAAGGGCATATGGATGCCATCATGCAGTTGCTGGAAGCGATGGCGGCGGAAGACCCCGAGGCCGATATGAAGCTCGCCGCGCTGTTGGAAGGCGAGCCAAATTCGCAGGTGCGCATTGCCATCGTCGAGAAGCTGCGCGCGATGCTGCGCACCATGGCCGCCGAGAAGGAAAAGGAACTGGAGAAATACCTCGAGGCCGAGCAGCGGCAGGAGGTGGAGCGCCAGCGCAACGTGTTCCTGCAATGGCTGACCTGGATCATGAGCGAGGAAACGCTGCGCAAAATCCGCGAGGCGTTTCTGGCCTCGCCCGCCATGCGCCGGCAGGTGCACGAGCTGGGGCAGGATCTGGCGAGTTTCGGGGTGCAGCAGCAGCTGGAGCGCCAGCGCCATTCCCTGCGCGAGCTGGGCGAGCTTTCGGCCAACGTGCAGGCACCGGGGCAGGGGCAGGACAAAGGCCGCGGCGATAAAGGGCGCGGCGGCTAGCGTTTCGGCCCCAGGCGCGATTGGCCTTTTTGTGCACCAAGATCGGCTTTGGGGCGCGCTTGCGCCACAATGGCACGCGTTTCGTCCAAGGTGAACGGATACACATGGTAGATCTCGGACTTGGCATCAATTTCGGGCAGGGCGCATTGCAGCGCATCGGCCGGGTATTTAAAAAGCGCGCGTAACGATGTGTCGGCTGGCGCAGGTTGTGCCCGTTGCGCTTCGCTCAACGGACGCAGTGGCAAATGGCAGATCGCGGCGGCACGCACGGCATCCGCCCATGCCTGCTTAAAACAGGCATGGTATTGCTCGGCAGGCATGCCGGGTTTACACGCGGATGGGGTGTGATCAGCCATACGCAGAATATAACAATTCCGGCATTGGCGCAGTGTGACAATTCAGTGAAATCCCGCGGGTTAGGCCGCGTCGGCCTCAGTGAAGGCGATGCCTTTTTCCTTCAGCAGCGCCTGCAGTTCGCCTGACTGGTACATGTCGCGCACGATGTCGCAGCCGCCGATGAACTCGCCCTTGATGTAGAGCTGCGGAATGGTCGGCCACTGGGCGTATTGCTTGATGCCCTCACGAATTTCCATATCGGCCAGCACGTTCACATCGTGATAGTCGCTGATGCCGAGCCGCTCCATGACGGCGGCGACGGTGGCGGAAAATCCGCATTGCGGCAGCTTCTTGCTGCCCTTCATGTAAAGCACGATGTCGTGGTTTTGAATGTCGGCCTCGATGCGGGCGAAGGCGGGGTTCTCGCTCATAAAATCTCCTGTGTGGCGCGGTATATAGTGCGGTTTTTTGCGTTTGTCATCCCGGGTTTATCCCGGGACCCGCCATGCCACAGATTCGGCGTGGTTGCAGAGGCTCGGCGGATCCCAGCACAAAGCCGGGACGACAGTGAGGACAGCTGCGCGCGAATGCTTGCGTGGCGGGTGGGGCCGTATATAACAGCTGCAAGCCAGAAGGAGCCGCTATGACCGCCGCCGCGCAACGCCAGCAGAACGCTGCCGAAATCACCCCAGCCGTGATCGAGGCCCATGGCCTCACGACCGATGAATACGCCAAGGTGGAAGAAATCCTCGGCCGCACGCCGAACCTCGTCGAGCTGGGCATTTTCTCGGTGATGTGGAGCGAGCATTGCTCGTACAAAACCACGCGCAAATGGTTGAGCAGCTTTCCCACCACCGGCCCGCAGGTGATTTGTGGCCCCGGCGAAAATGCGGGCGTGGTCGATATCGGCGACCATCAGGCTGCGATCTTCAAAATGGAATCGCATAACCACCCGAGTTTCATCGAGCCGTTCCAGGGCGCGGCCACCGGCGTGGGCGGCATCCTGCGCGATGTGTTCACCATGGGCGCGCGCCCTGTGGCGCTGCTGAATTCGCTGCGCTTCGGCGCACCAAGCCACCCCAAAACCCGCCATATTGTGGGCGGGGCGGTGGCGGGTATCGCGCATTACGGCAACTGCGTGGGCGTGCCCACCGTGGGCGGCGAGGCGACGTTCCATGCCAGCTATAACGGCAACCCGCTGGTGAATGCGATGGCGGTCGGCATTGCCGACATGGACAAGATTTTTTATTCCAAAGCCTCCGGCGTGGGCAACGACGTGATCTATTTCGGGGCCAAAACCGGGCGCGACGGCATTCACGGCGCGACCATGGCGAGCGCCGAGTTCGACGAAAATTCCGAAGAAAAACGCCCGACTGTGCAGGTCGGCGACCCGTTCACCGAGAAGCTGCTGATCGAAGCCAGCCTGGAGCTGATGGCGACCGACGCGATCATCTCGATTCAGGATATGGGCGCGGCGGGGCTTACCTGCTCCAGCCTCGAGATGGCAAGCAAGGGCGAGTTGGGCATTGAGCTGAACCTCGAGCATGTGCCGATGCGCGAAGAGGGCATGACGCCGTATGAGATCATGCTGTCGGAATCGCAGGAGCGCATGCTGATGGTGCTGAAGCCGGGCCATGAAGACGTGGTCTATGGCATCATGAAAAAATGGGGGCTGGCCTGCGCGACCATCGGTACGCTGACCGATACCGGGCGCATGGTGCTGCGCATGCATGGCGAGGTGGTGTGCGATATTCCCGTCGCCCCGCTGTCGGACGCGGCGCCGGTCTATAGCCGCCCCTACGTGCTGACCCCGCCGCGCCCCGTGCTGGCGGTGGAAGACGTGGCCGCCTCGGCCGACCTCGGGCAGGCGCTGGTGCAGCTTCTGGGCTGCCCCGACCTTGCCAGCAAACGCTGGATCTGGACGCAATACGACCACATGGTGATGAACGATACGCTGGTGCGCCCGGGCTCCGACGCGGCGGTGGTGCGCGTGCACGGCACGCAAAAAGCGCTGGCGATTTCCAGCGATTGCACCCCGCGCTATGTGCAGGCCGACCCGGTGAATGGCGGCAAACAGGCCGTGGCCGAGAGCTGGCGCAACCTCATTGCCAGCGGTGCCGAGCCGCTTGCCATCACCGATTGCCTCAATTTCGGCAACCCGCAAAAACCCGAAGTGATGGGCCAGATCGTCGGCGCCATTCAGGGCATGAGCGAGGCCTGCCGCGTGCTTTCCTACCCGGTCGTCTCGGGCAATGTGTCGCTCTATAACGACACGCATGGCCAGTCGGTGCAGCCCACGCCGGCGGTGGGCGGGCTGGGGCTGATCGCCGATGCGGCCAAGCGCATCACCAGCGCCTTCACCGAGGTGGGCGACGCGATTCTGGTGGTGGGTGAAACGAAAGGGCATCTGGGCAGCTCGCTGTATCTGCGCGAAGTGCAGGGCCGCGAAGACGGCGCACCGCCGTCGGTCGATCTCGCGGCGGAGCTGCACCATGGCCGCGCCGTGCAGGCGCTTATCCAGCGCGGGCTGGTGCGCGCCTGCCATGATGTGAGCGACGGCGGGTTGCTTGCTGCCGTGGCGGAGATGTGCCTGCCAAAACAGATCGGTGCGCAACTGCGCTTTGCCTCCGCGTTGCCCAGCCATGCCTATGCGTTTGGCGAGGATCAGGCGCGCTATGTGCTGGCCATCGCGCCCGAGAACAAAGACGCGGTGGTGCTATGGTTGAACGATGCCGGTATTGCATTCGACGATCTCGGCCAGACTATTGCCGATTTGCTCATCGTGGAAGATAAACTGCGCGTGCCGGTCGAGCATCTCGTCGATGTCAACGAAACCTGGCTGCCCGGTTTCATGGCGGCGTAGCATGCATGGTATGCGCAGCATGTTTGGCCGCGCAGCTACATTCATAAAGGAAAAACCGTATGCCCATGACTGCCGATGAAATTACCGCCCGCATCCGTGCGGCGATCCCCGATGCCGAGATCATGCTCGAAGACCTTGCGGGCGATAACGATCACTGGAAAGTCACCGTGAAAAGCGCCGAATTTACCGGGCTGAACCGCGTGGCGCAGCACCGCATGGTCAACGCCGCCTTCGGCGCTGACCTCGGCACCACGCTGCATGCGCTGGCAGTGACTACGGTGGTGGGTTAGTGGTTAGTGGTTAGTGGTTAGTGGTTAGTGGTTAGTGGTTAGTGGTTAGTGGTTAGTGGTTAGTGGTTAGTGGTTAGTGGTTAGTGGGGGAGCCTTGCCTGCTAATGCATTCATGAGAATAGATGCGCACCATAGAAACCCTCCCCCATAGGGGGGAGGGGTGCTGGGGCTCTCGGCTGGGTGGAAATCACTAATCTTCTAATCTTCTAGCCCTAGCCCTTAGCCCTAATTGTTATGGTAGTAATGCTTCTCGATCACCGGCGGGGCTGAAGCGGCGGGGGCGGGTTGCACGACCACCGGCTGTTTCTCGATCACGGTGGTTTTTTCGTCGTCACCACCGCAGGCAGCGAGCAGGGGAAGCAGGGCGATCACAGGAATGAGGCGGGTCATGGTGGGCTCCTTGATGAATGAACCCGCCCATCATGCCGCAGCACATATCAACGGGCCATGCGATCGCACCGGCAAATCCATCAAGAAAAAACCCGGCCCTTTTGAGGGGGCCGGGGAGTTGGCAAACCACGTTAAACTCGTTCTTCCGCGCTACCTAGCCGCGGGCATGCACTTCCTGCGTTGCCAAGACCGCTCCGGCGGCGGGCGATGAGAACTGGCCAAGGCCAGCTTCCATACGTCCGACGTCGTGCGCACCGAGGGATTTCACCCCCTCAGCCCCGGGGTTGGCCACCATGCTTTGCAGCTGGTGCGTCAACTCGCCGAGAAAGGCGTGAGCATCGTATCCGAGCTTCTGTACCTGCGGCGCTGCGTAGCGCATGGCCGTTGTGACATAACCCGCATAGACCTCGTTCATTTCACCACCCTCTTTTTTAAGGAAGCGGTGTGTTCCGCCTATAAGGTGACAGTACCACCCATTCGTTAACGGCTGGTTAACGGTCGCTAAAATGCTGGGATAAAAATGAAGTTTTTTGTATTTACGCCAGTTTCGCCAGCAGCGATTGGAAGATCATCGCGCCATCGGTGCCGCCGAGGGCGGCTTCGGCGTGGCGTTCGGGGTGGGGCATGAGGCCCAGCACATTGCCGGCTTTGTTGGTGATGCCGGCGATGTTTTGCTGCGCGCCGTTGGGGTTGGCGTAGTCGGTGGGTTTGCCGGAGGCATCCACGTAGCGCAACGCGATCTGGTCGTTGTCGTTGAGCGCGCTCAGCGTGTCGACGTCGGCGAAGTAATTGCCCTCGGCATGCGCCACGGGCAGGGTGATGAGCTGGCCCTTTTGGTAGCCGCTGGTGAACGCCGAGCCATTCGCCTCCACGCGCAGCGTGGTTTCCATGCAGTTGAATTTGAGGTGGTCGTTGCGCATGAGTGTGCCCGGCAGCAGGCCCGATTCGCACAGGATCTGGAAGCCGTTGCAGATGCCGAGCACATGGCCGCCTTTGTTGGCGTAGTCGATCACTGATTGCATGATGGGGGAACGCGCCGCCATGGCGCCGCAGCGCAAATAATCGCCGAAGCTGAACCCGCCGGGCAGGGCCACGAGGTCGATGCCATCTGGCAGCGCCGCATCGCCATGCCACACGGAGACGGGGTTCAGCCCCTGATCGCGCATCACGGTGAAGACGTCACGATCGCAGTTGGAACCGGGGAATACGACGACGGCGGATTTCATAGGGTGCATGGTGGGTTGTGGGTGGTGAGTAGTGAAAAAGAAATTAGCTGAATGAATGGCATGTCACTACCCACTACACACCACTCACGACGCACATGCTTACTCCAGCTCTACCGCGTATTTTTCGATCACGGTATTGGCGAGCAGTTTTTCGCACATGGCTTCGATGGAGGCTTTGGCTTTTGTTTTGTTTTTTTCCGGCACGTCGAGCTCGATGAATTTGCCGACGCGGGCTTTGACGCCGCCGAAGCCGAGATGGTCGAGCGCCGATTCGATCGCGGCGCCCTGCGGGTCGAGCACGCCGTTTTTCAGGGTGACGTGGACTTTGGCTTTCATGGCTATTTCTTCTTTTTCGGCGGGGTTTTGGGAGCGGCTTTCTTCGCGGCGGGCTTGGCTTTCACGTCCTGCAGCTTGGGTTTTTCGACCACGTTGATGTTGGGTAGCACGCCAAGGCGGCGGGCGACTTCGCGGTAGGCTTCTTCGGTTTTGCCGAGGTCGCGGCGGAAGCGGTCTTTGTCGAGCTTGTCGTTGGTGGTGATGTCCCACAGGCGGCAGGTATCGGGCGAGATTTCGTCGGCCAGCACGATCATTTCGCCCTGCTCGTCGTAATAGCGGCCGAATTCCAGCTTGAGGTCGATCAGGCGGATGCCGATGCCATAAAACAGGCCCGAGAGGAAATCGTTGATGCGCAACGCGTAATGGCGGATTTCGTCCATCTCCTCCGGCACGGCGACGCCGAAGGCGTAGATATGGTCTTCGGCGATGAACGGATCGCCCAGCCGGTCGTCTTTCAGGCAGAATTCGATGAGGGGGGCGCCCAGCGCCTCGCCTTCAAACGCGCCGAAACGCTCGGCGAACGAACCGGCCGCGTAGTTGCGCACGATCACTTCGAGCGGCACGATCTCGACCGCGCGCACCAGTTGCTCGCGCATGTTGATGCCGCGCAGGAAATGGGTGGGAATGCCCATATCGTTCAGGCGTGTGAACAGGTATTCCGAGATTTTATTGTTGATGATGCCCTTGCCCTGAATGGTGCCTTTTTTCTTGTTGTTGAAGGCGGTGGCGTCGTCTTTGAAATGCTGGATCAGCGTGCCTGGTTCCGGCCCCTCGAACAGTTTTTTGGCTTTGCCTTCGTAGATGGGGGTTTTGCTGGACATAGGGCTTCCCTGAAATGACATGGTGGCCAAGTCATAAAGCCTACGTGTGCAAACGTCTAGCGCAAGGTTGGGCTGTGGAAGGAGTCGTCCCACCGCCGCAAAGCGGTGGGACGAATCGGCACATGGATCAGGCGTATATATCCCCGATATTGTCGCCATCGCCGGTGTGGTCGCGTTGCGGTGGAGCTGGTTCCATAAAGGGATCAATCTCCTCGCTCAGCAGCCGATACAGGCAATAATAAAAAACGACGACAAAAAGCACCATCCAGAAACAGGTGGTCCACAATGACCACTGCAACAGGCTAGTGATAGTCAGGGCGCCGAGCAATCCAAGGAAACGCTTGGCTGCCGGGCTTGGCAGGGGGGTGTTGGTGATAAGATCATGCGTCAAGCAGAGTAAACCGACTGCGAGAACGATGATGTTGATCGCTACGAATGGCAGCCATTCCCAGGCGATCGCCCAGAGAATGCCCAATGCAAACCCTTGCAAAAGAAATTGGGTTTGAAGTGTATTCCATCCTTTCTTCACTACGTTGGTCATGGCCGTTACTCCACATTCACTGACCCAACCGGACCAGCAAAGCCGTCTTCCCGTTCGTTGCCGTATGCAGCGAACTAACAAAGGAAGCAGGCAAGGGAACGCAATGCCCTAACAGAGGATTGTGATGGTTTGATGACGGTGGGGAAGTTTTTCCCTCCGCCCCGGCTGGGCCGGAACGGAGGGAAATAATTAGAACGCGCCCGCGCGCAGGGGGCGATCGCGCAGGGGGCGATGTTCGGGCCAGTTGGTGGCGGCTGCCGGTGAAAGCAGCAACGTACGCTGGCCATAGCGCGCCTTCAGGCGAATAAACCGGCTGGCGATTCGCGCTTTTAATGAAGGTGCGTGGGGTGCATGAGCGTGCAGAATGATCGCCTGCTCATGGGCACGGGCAATGCCGACCGCGCCGCCAATAACGACGGTGGCCTGCAGCCCGTAATACAGTTCACGACCGAACCATGCGTAATAGCCTGCATCCGCCGAAGCGAGAATGAGGCCGTACGCGTAGCCCACAAAACCGAGCGCCAACAAAATGCAGCAGGCCGCCACATGGCGGTTGCCGAATAATGCGAGCGCAAGAATGAACGTGAACGGAATCACGCGGAAGATCTCGAACCCTGCTTCGGAGAAGAAGGGAATGATTTCGCCGCGCGTAAGCGACAAGGGCAGGTTCGGGTGATCGAAAATGGTGAACCCGAGCAGGGAAAGTTTTCCGAGTTGCGGAAGGACATTCCCATACGCCCAATAGGAGAGTGCGCCCGCATAAAGCGATGCGAACGCGAGCAATACATAAAACATAAAACGCTTCATGGTATTTCCCCTTGTTGGCCGAATGCGAGGGGCAAACGGCGAGTCTCCTCCTAAAGTTTTTTAGGATAGAAAAGACAGTCAACCCTGCCACTTTACCACGGAAACATGACAGTTCGATGACAGCAGATAGGCGGCAAAATGCGGGCAGGGCGCGCGGGTGCGAGGCCGCACAATAAAGTGTGTTTTTCTAATGTTTCTGGTGATTCGCGGCGTGAATTTTTGGAGGTGGCGATGCCCGGTTTTTGCATCGCGATGCGCAAAAAAAAATCGGCGCATTGTGAGTAAGTGATGTGGATAACACACGCGGTAAAAGCGTGAGCGCGATGTTGCGCCAAAAGGCCTGAAACCACAAAATCTTGTTGTCGGGAAAAGTGGCTGTCTATATATAGTGGTGTGTGTTCACCACCATTTGTTACGGACCGATGACCGGCTTTTCAACCTTCGCTGACATGTACCGCCCCGTGGCTTCCCGTAAGCCGGTGATGGCGAAAGCAGCGCCGGGTGCCGAGGTCGAGGAATTGGCTTTATTGCATGCGTTCGCCGCCTTGTCGGCACAGCTCGCGGCGATCGACGGGGTGGTGAAGCCAGCCGAGTCGCTGGCCTTTGAAAATCTTTTTGTGGTGAGCGGCGCGCATGCCGAACGCATGCAATACTGGTTCGCCAAACACGCGGCCGAGCGCGCATCGCTGCTGCAATATGCGCGGCAGGTCACCGCACTCACGGTGGGCCAGCATGGGCTGCGTCAGGATATTTTTTCGCGCTATGTGCGCATCGCCATGGCCGACGGGCCGCTGAACGCTGCCGAAATGGAATGGCTGCGCGCGGTCGGCAAAGCGTTCGAGCTGGAAAAAGACTATGTGCGCCTGCGGCTGGAGCAATGCTTCACGCTGGCGCAGTCGCCCTATGCGGTGCTGGGTGTGAAGCCGGTTGCGACCGATAGCGAATTACGCGCGGCCTACATGGCGCTGGTGCATGCGCTGCACCCGGATCGCTATCAGGCCGCCGGCGCGAGCGCCGAGACGGTGGCCATGCTGGGCCAGCAGCTTGCGGCGGTGAACGCCGCTTATGCCAGCGTCGTGAAGGCGCGCCAAAAGAAACCCGTGTTTGCGGCCAGCCGTTTCTGGCCCAAACGCGAACGAAGCGCCAAGCCTGCGGCGGCTTGACGCTTCGATCTGAGATTCCGGCCAAGGCCGGTAAATAGTTGCTTGCCGAGCGACTTGGGGCTTGAGAGAAATCTCAAGCCCTCTTTTTTTACGTACCCTTAAGCCGGGCGATTCTCGCGGCGGGCTGCGTCGTCGTCTCCGTCCTCGGTCGGTCATGTAGCGCGGCTACACTCCCTCCCTGCGGGCGGGGACTCCTAGCATCCCATCCACGATCATCACCCTGACGTGGGGGGCGGGTGCTCTTAGAAAGAATATAGGGAAGGGGCGGCAGAAAAGCTAGGTTTGGCTGCGAAAAATGGGAAAATTTTAAAGTGCTTTTACTTCAGTCGCATGAATAAAATTATTGTATATTTGTTCAGCGGTTTTGGGAGTAACTCCGTGCTTCCCACCGGGAAGCACGGAGTCCTTTTTCAGCGGATAGAATTCGTTGCCAGCTGCTGCCGTAGCGGCGATTTGCCGTAGCTAGCAACACTTATGGCGACGATGAGCGCGAAGACGGCGAATGCCAGCAGCGCGTGTCCTGCCGAAAAGAGGCCGATCATGAAAAAGCAGCTGGCGACCTTCACCCGTAGGTCGGAGGCC
>JBIISI010000126.1:0-25878 GCA_044341105.1 Rickettsiales bacterium
CTTCTATATCGTCTTGGCGTATATTCAGGGCATCTGCAATTTTATGAGCGTGATTTTCTATTGAGCGCTCACCGGCCTCGATCTTACTAACCAGCTCTTTAGACACGCCTATTCGCTCAGCAAGCGCACCAGCGCTTTTGAAGCCAGCATTTTTTCTTAAAATTCTGAGGGGCGTGGGCATGCGCAAATCATACAAATATCGAGGATTATTAGTCATGTACATGTATGTACATTTTTGCTTGCGCGCGCGTGTACATTAATGTACATAATCGGCGGAGGCATTTATGAACCCAATTCAGGCATATCTTACAGGTAACGGAGTTCGCGTAGAGCAATACGCGGAGCTTGCCCGTTACAGCAAAGAGGCCATCTATAAGTTTATCGCGGGCGAACGTAAACCGCGTCGCCACCGATTGAAGTCGCTCAGTGATGCATCGGGCGGCGCAATTACCGTCGAGTCTTTGGAAGCAGCTTACTATCCGCAGGCCACCCATGACTAGTGCATATCGCATCGCGCTATCCAAGGTTCTGTGCTTGGCTTCCATGCTGTGCGCATTGGTCGGAGTCTTTTGGGCGCGAATCGATAACGGCGCACAAAGCGGTTTCGTATCGCCAGCAGTGAGGCTGGCGTTGCCGGGGAATAATACGGGGACATTCAGTCATCCTTCTTCAAGTGATGACGCGCGGCGCGGTGAATATGCGAATCGTTAAGAGAAGTAAATAAGAAAAGCGCCGGCAACAGGCGCTTAGGTGGCGGCAAGCAATCGCTATCCGGGCCGGGGAGGGGAAACGACGCGCACCTTTCCCCGGCTTTGCAAACCTCGCTGCGTCGAAATGGAAGTGGATCATGGTACAAACCGGGGGCGTGGAAGCGCCAAAGCTAAAATCTTACATAGAGCGCATCGAGCGTATGGAAGAAGAAAAGGCGGCCATTGCCGCTGATGTGCGCGATGTGTTCGCGGAGGCCAAGAGCAATGGTTTTGATACGAAGGCCATGCGCCAGGTGCTGAAGCTGCGCAAGATCAAAACCAATGAGCGCACCGAGCAAGAATACCTGCTCGACCTCTACAAGCGCGCGCTGGGCATGGATAGCGGCTTCGATGATGCGGAGGAGGCTGCGTAACGAATATGGGGGGCGCTGCTTGGTGATGCCAACGCGTCCGTGGGGTAGCACAATTGGTTAGTGCAACTCGGTGGTCATTCCACCCCGGCGCCTCATCAGCCCCGGTAGTTTAGGAGATAGCGGTTCGAGTCCGTATCCCCACTTCGCCCGCCAAAATCCCGGCCCGATATTCAGGGCAGTAAGGCAAGCTAACGCAGCTTGGGATGCAAGCGTGACAGCCGGAAAGACGGCATCTTTTAACAATAGGAGATCATATGAACAAACCCGAACTGATTGACGATGGCCAGCTGGCCAGCAAGCTTGAAAACTGCCCCGCTGAGCGCGTGACTAAAAAGGGCATCGAATCCCGTATCGTATCGACCGAGTTTCACCGCATTGGCGGCGGCACTGTTACCATCGCCAGCATAGCGCTCGACAATGGTTTTTCGGTGCGTGGCGAGTCCGCATGCGTAAACCCCGAGAATTACGATCAGCAGATTGGTGAGCGTATTGCTTACGATAATGCTTTTGCCAAGCTGTGGCCTTTGTTCGGCTTTGCGCTTGCTGAGCGTAATTTCCAGAACGGCGGACCAGTCAAAGCCGAAGCAGCGTAATCCCGACTGAGGGAAGATACCCGGCGCGCACCGCGGAAGGAGGCGCGTACATTCACCGGGCAGGGCGTGAATGCCTTACTCCTTCCGCATAAACCGCCCATTAAAGAGGCAACATTGGCTACCACGCACACGTCACATATTCTCGATTGGCAACCAGCTCCGCTGAATAAGCTGCTGGGCCATTGGAGCAAGTCTGCGAAGCTCAAGAAGCTGGATCGCGGCGTTATCGCTTATTATTTCGCGGATACCCCGAAAGCGCAGGGCAAGCGCCGCATCACCTTGGAAATCATACTGGGTAAGGGGCAGCGCGGCTGCGACCCCGATGCCTATTGGAAATCGCTCTGCGATGCGCTGGTGCATGCAGGCATGCTGAAAGATGACTCGGCCAAATGGGTTGAGCTGGCGCCGGTGGTGTTTAGCCGCGGCACGATGGGTAGCAAAATCACATTGGAGGATATGGCATGAGCGTGGTCGATAAAATCATGGAGGCATTCAGCAACCAGCTTCTTTACCCATCGGAAGAGCGTAAGCAGCGCATCCGTGAGCAGGTGGAAGCCATCATGAAGGAAGAACGCGAGGCTTCCCATGGTTAATCGTGCAACCCCCGAAGAGCGTGAGTGGCTTGCGCGCGCCCGCGAGCTAGGTTGCATGATTGCCAATGAGGATTGTGGCGGAGAAGTGCATATCCAACATATCACCGATGGTGGTCGCCGTGTTGGGCATATGCATTCATATCCGCTTTGCAAATTCCATCACCATTGGGATTCGCCGCTGCCTATTGGCGATGCGTTTCACAAGGGCAGCAAGGCGTGGAAGGCCAAGCATGGCGATCATGACGTGCATTTGGAAAAGGCGCGTGCTCTTTGGGAGCAGTATGTATGAGCCGCTATTATTACACCGACCCGCTGGCCGCTGCATGGATGGCCAAACATTTTGGAATGAAGCTGGAAGCTGAGTATTTCGACGATGAAAAAGCTGAATATGAGCTTTCCGACGATGTGTTTGACTTCGTGCACATGGATTACTCGGGCTGCGATACCATGGAGGATGTGCTGGAAGTTGGTGGCACTCGGAAAATCTACATCCACCCCGACAGCCTGCCCATGCTTGAACCGGCTAAGGGCGACCTGATACATATTGTTAGGGGGTTCTGTAGTTGCCACAAGGTGGTGGATGATGTGGCGCGAGGATCGCGTCGCAAAGGAGTTACCGGCGTTTGGTCTGCCGGTGAACATTGGGATATTACTTCCAAAGAGCCGCTGCATGATTGGGAAATCATCCTGCGCAACGGTATCGCCTTCCACTGGCCGGAGGTGGAAGCATGAGCGAGGCGACTTACGCATTTTTGAATATTCAAAACATACGCTATGAGCCTGCGGGAGCATTAATTTTTGCCGACACAGACAAGGGAACCATGCGGCTATGCGATATGCGTGGCTGGGGCCATTTAGTTGGTGGCGGCGCATGGAATCTCGATTTTAAGGAGGCAGAAGCCATACAGGATTCATTAGGTGAGGCATTGGCGCAGGCATTGAGCAATCATCTTGCCAAGGGTGGCCAGCAATGAGCAACCAGTGGTTCCGTTTTTATAGCGAAGTGCTCAACGATCCGAAGGTGCAATCGCTCGACGGCGACACTTTCAAGGTATGGGTTAATTTGTTGTGCGTGACGTCACAGTGTGACGGTCACATAAATTTCGATGACATTTCTTTCCATCTTCGCATGGGTGATGCGGAGGCATTGGCCTACTGCGTAAAGCTTGCTGATAAGGGGCTTTTGATACCAACCGAGCAAGGCTATACCCCCAAGGGGTGGGATAATAGGCAATATAAAACAGATACTTCCGCGGAGCGCACCCGAAAGTACCGAGAGAAGAAAAAGCTTGAGAACTGTGACGTCACCGTGACGTCACCCGTGACGGCCCCAGAACAGATACAGAACAGAATAGAAGATTCACTACGTTCATCTTCTCCCCCTGCTGTCCCCAAAGCGGCAGCAAAACAAAAATCCAACCTGAGTAGGCTGTCCATTGAGGTGCTGCCGTCCGAATGGGACGAATGGGCGCACGCCGCCATGGGTTGGGATGTGAGCGTCACCGCCGATGTGTGGGTGGCGTTCCGCGACTACTGGCAGGCAAAGACTGGAAAATCCGCAACCAAGTCGGACTGGTTCGCCACATGGCGCAACTGGTGCCGCAACGAACGACCGAAGGGCAACGGCCATGACCAACGCATTAGCAATCGAAACCAGCGGCCCCATGATGTCATGGGATCAGCGTGGGCAAGCGCAGCTGCAGAACTTGCTCGACCAGGAGGGAATTAACTGGACGGGCGCGGCATGGGACAAGGGGGCGGCTGTTGTCCCCCTGGCTGATGGCAATCCGCTACGGGCAGTGGCGCTGCGTGAAGTGGCCACCATCGAGCAGCAGCTGCAGCACGCGTCCACAAGCGAAACCGTTGCCGTGATGCTTTACCGGCTACAGGGCCATTACTGGCAGCAAGGCATGACGGAAGCGTTAGCCCGCGAGGTGGCCCGCGATTACCTGCGCTTGTTGACGGGATTCCCGGACAGCATCTGGCGCGCGGCGTGCGACCAGTGTCTGCTTGACTCCGACCGCAAGTTTTTCCCGAAAGTGGGAGAAATGAAGGCGCTGCTTGAAAGCCGATTGGCCGCGCAGCGATGGCGGCTGCGCAAACTGAAAGCCCTCACGGGTACAAAATAATAGATCGCAAAAGCGACACGGTTCAATCGGTAGGCAAGGGGGTAACGAAACACAAGGGGAATGCAAATGAGCCAAATTGAATTGGTGGACGATGGTGATGAGCGGGAGCATTTGAAGCGCGGTGAGCCGATTTTAAATGCGGAGAGAATGAAAAAGAACGGCATGACATACCGCGAGTCTGAACGTGGAGGGGTTGAGCTGCATTACGATGGCGGCAAATATCCGGTGGATATTTTGTTAGAGCGCGATGTGATTACGGGCGACCAGCATCGGGCGGCCATGCAAGTTATTCATGCGCGCTTGGGCATCGCAAAGGGATTGGGCGTGGAGAAGTTCACTGCACGCATGGTTTCCGTTCATGAAGAAACGCCGGTGGCGATCATGGCGCCGGGCAAGTTTCTTGAGGCAGCTTTTTCCAACCTGAACCCATGGCAGCGTAATCTGGTGGATTTAATCACTGCGTTGCCACGTGGTGACAATGATCGCCACCGCACTTTGGTTGCAAAGGATAGCGCCTGGCTGAGCCATTGTTGCAACAGCGTTCGCTCCGCATTGGACGTGATGAAAAAAAACATTGACGCAGTTCTCGGTTATTCGTAAAAAGAACGTACGACACGGCGCTATAGCTGCGCCTGCTGTTCGAAAAAGCCCCGCCATAAAAAGCGGGGCTTTTTTGTTTTTGCTCCCGGAAGGTGAGCCTAAGTCCTCATCAGAGGCCGCCCGGACTGGCCACCGGGCGTAGAAATATCGCGGTATAGCTCAGCCTGGTAGAGCGCCTTCATGGGCTTACGCACCTCATGGAGGAGGACGCAGGTTCAAATCCTGACGCCGCAACCAATCTACAGCCGCTAGCTCCTGTGAGTAGCCCGGGGAGGCGACTTACACCTTCGTGAAAACCCAAGAAGCCCTCGGGGCGGCACTGGAATAGATCCATACGGAAAGGGCCTCGACCTCCTCACCATACCTACCACCCGAATAAACCAGCGGTTAGGCCGCTACCACATGACCCAAGGGGGAATGATGGCAAAGAACCCATCGGGGAAGAAAGCTGCCCAGCCGGAAGAGCCAAAGCGCGGGCGCGGGCGACCCACAGATTACAAGCCGGAATATGCCGAAATGGCACGCCGCTTCCTGCTGCTCAAACGCGGCGGTACCAATGAGGATTTGGCCAAGCTTTTTGGCAAGAACGTGGACACGATCTACGAGTGGCAGAAAGTTCACTCCGATTTTTCCGATGCCTTACATGCGGGGAAAGACGGTGCCGATACCGAAGTAGCTAATGCGCTGCATAGCCGGGCCGTGGGCGCGGTATGGATTGAGCAGGTGGCCTTCAAGGTGAAGACGGTGGAATACGACAAGCTCGGGCGCAAGACGCGCGAGAGCGAAAAGATTGAGGTGGCCGATGTGCGCCGTGCTGCTCCGCCCGATACCCGGGCGTGTGAGCTGTGGCTGAACAACCGGCAGCCGGAGAACTGGCGACAGAAGCCTGAGCCCACTGATGACGAAGATGTGCTGAACCCCGTCACCATCAATGTGCAAGTGCGGGATGCCCGGAAGGCCACCAATGGTTAGCCCGACGCTGAACGTGCCGCAGGCTGAGTTCTTGGCCATGCCACATAAGTTTAAGGCCTTTGTGGCTGGGTTCGGTAGCGGCAAGACGTGGGTGGGCAGTTCGGGTCTGTGTAAGCATTTCTGGGAATTCCCGAAGGTGAACGCAGGATACTTCGCGCCGACCTATGCGCAGATACGCGATATTTTCTATCCGACCATTGAAGACGTGGCGGGCGAGTGGGGCTTCGGCCTGAAGATCCACGAAACGAATAAAGAGGTCGGCGTTTACGCTGGCAAGCGCTACCGCGGCACCATCTTGTGTCGCTCGATGGAAAAGCCCGGCGACATTGTGGGCTTTAAGATCGGCAAGGCGCTGGTTGATGAGCTCGACCTATTGAAAAGAGACAAGGCGGCCACTGCCTGGCGCAAGATCATGGCGCGTATGCGCTACAAGGTCGATGGGCTGCAAAACGGCATCGACGTGACCACCACGCCTGAGGGCTTCAAGTTCGTTTACGAGCAGTTCGTGAAGCAGGTGCGCGAGAAGCCATCACTTGTTGGATTGTACGGAATGGTGCAGGCCAGCACGTACGACAACGAGCTGAACCTGCCGGATGATTACATATCGTCACTGCTGGCATCGTATCCGCCGCAGCTGATTGCAGCGTATCTTGAAGGCCAGTTCGTGAACCTCACGAGCGGCAGCGTTTATGCGGATTTCTGCCGAACAGGCAACCATAGTAGCGCGGTCGAGCAGGAAAATGAGCCCTTGCATGTGGGCATGGATTTCAACGTGCAGAACATGACTGCGATCATCAACGTTATTCGCGAAGATGCGCCCATCACGGTCGCGGAGATTTCGGGTGCGCGGGATACGCCCGACATGGTGCGCATGCTCAAGGAGCGTTACGTGGGGCACAGCATCACGGTCTACCCTGATGCGAGTGGGCAAAACACCAGCTCCAAGAATGCCAGTGAATCTGACCTGACCATTCTGAAGGGCGCGGGCTTTACCCTGCGAGTGAACAGCACAAACCCCGCAGTGCGTGACCGCGTGCTGGCCATGAACGGCATGATTCTGAATGCCGATGGCGAGCGCCGCTGGAAAGTGAACACCGATCGCTGCCCGGTTCTGACCGAATCTCTCGAGCAACAGGCATACGATGCAAAGACCGGGGAGCCGGACAAGAAATCAGGGCACGACCATGCCCCAGATGCTCAGGGTTATTTTATTAACCAGCGCTATCCCATCGTGAAACGCGCCTTTGGCGTTGGCAAAACCACAGGAACCTAGATGACACCGGACACGCAGCATGCACAGTACGCCGAATATGCGGCGACATGGCAGACGTGCCGAGACTGTGTGACGGGCCAGCGTGCCATCCATAAGGGCGGCGAGCGCTACCTGCCGAAGTTATCTGGCCAAGAGCCTGCCGAATACGAGGCTTACAAGAAGCGCGCACTGTTCTTCAATGCGACGGGGCGTACCAAGGACGGTTTGGTGGGGCTGGTATTCCGCAAATACCCGACCATCCAGTTGCCGGCGGCGCTGGAGGCGTACGAGGAAGACATCAACATGGAAGGCCTATCATTGGTTGGGTTCGCTCAATCTGTGGTCGAGGAGGTGCTGGAGGTTGGCCGCGCCGGTGTGCTGGTGGAATATCCTGCTATGCCCTCCAATGAGGCCGGTGCTGCGATTACCATTGAGCAGGGCCGCACGCTTGGCCTGCGCCCGTATTTAACGCAGTACAAGGCCGAGGCCATTTTGAACTGGCGCTATGCCCGCGTGGCCAACGCCACCCGCTTGGTACAGGTGTTCCTTCAGGAAGCGGTTGAGGGCAGCGACGAAGCGCAGATTCGCGAACTGCATCTGGATGATGGCCGCTATGGACAGCGCGTATGGCGCAAGGGAAAGAATAACCAAGCCGGTTGGGTCGTGGTCGAGGAATCGTGGCCCGTCATGCAGGGCAAGCCGATCGCACTGATTCCGTTCTGGTTCTGCCAGCCAAAGGAGGCGCGCGGCGACGTGCAGGCCCCGCCGATGGAAGATTTGTGCTACGTGAACGTGTCGCACTACATGAGTAGCGCCGACCTTGAAAACGGCGCGCATATTTCTGGCTTGCCCACCCCGTGGGTGAATGGCGTGACCAATACTGGTGAATTCCCGGTGTTGCACCTCGGCAGCTCGTCGCTGCTTACGCTGCCGCCGGATTCCACTGCGGGATTCCTGCAATGCGGCACAGAGGGCTTCGCCACGCTGGAAAAGCTGATGGATCGCAAGGAGGCGCAGATGGCCGCGCTCGGTGCGCGCATGCTCGCGCCGGAAAAGCGCCAGGCCGAAACAAACGAGGCGCTTGAAACAAAGCGCGGCGGGGAGAACAGCGTTCTTTCGACGCTGGCCGCATCCGTGGAAATGAGCCTGATCCAAGCGCTACAATTCATGGCAGAGTGGGTGGGGGCAAAACCGCAAGAGGCCAGCATTGAGCTCAACAAGGCCTATGTGGCGAACAAGATGGATGCGCCAATGCTCACCGCATGGCTCAATATGCTGCAGGCTGGAAAAATCAGTTATGCCACTTTCTACGGCGCTTTGCAGCGTGGAGAATTGGTGCCTGAAACGCAATCGGCCGAAGATGAGAAAGAGAATATCGCACAGGACGGCCCCGCATTGGGGGGGCTGGGTGACGATGAATAATGGCCGAAAACAAAGAAATTCGTGATGCCTTCATACGGCATGCAATATGGCTTGAGCGCTACAAGACCGGTGCCGTCGAAAGTGTTATAAAGGCGTTGAATCGCTCCGATAAGGAGGCGATGGATGTGCTGGCGGCCGGATTGTCCGCGATAGAGGCGAGGGGCTACGATATAGGCCCCGCTAATGAGCGAAGGCTAAATGCGTTGCTCGAGGATATTAAGGCTAAGCGATCTTCTTCGATCGAAAGCGCCCACGAAGCGATCGATGCTGATTTAAAAGAATTGGCCGTATACGAGGCAAGCTTTACCGAGCGAGTAATAAGTGCGGCGTACGGCTCTGGTCTTTCGCTGGATATGCCGCCGGCATCGCAGCTACATGCGGCGGTGACAAAGAAGCCATTTCAAGGCCGATTGTTGCGTGATTGGTTCTCTGGGTTGGAAGAGAGCGAAGGTCGCCGTGTGTCTGATGCTGTTCGTATCGGCATCATTGAGGGGCGAACGACCGACCAGATCGTGCGCCAGATTCGTGGCACGCGGGCGCTGAATTACTCGGATGGCATTCTGGACATTACGCGGCGGGATGCTCGTACAGTGGTTCGTACTGCCACGGCGCACGTCGCCGCGCGCGCTAAAGATGATTTATACGCCGCGAATACAGAAGTGCTTACGCAAGAGCAGGTGGTTGCCACGCTGGACATGCATACCACGCCGGGATGCCAGGCGCTAGATGGCAAGGTTTATGCGACGGGTGCGGGGCCAAAATTCCCGCGCCACATGAACTGCCGAACTATACGGGTGCCATATTTGGGGGAATCCTCAGTGGTTGGCACACGCGCATCTGCCTCTGGGCCTGTGCCGGAAACCATGAATTACGAGCAATGGCTAAAAAGCCAGCCTGCCAATGTGCAGGATGAAGTTCTTGGCAAGGCTCGCGCGAAGATGTTTCGAGAGGGCAACTTGCCGCTGGATCGCTTTGTGGACGGGCAGGGAAATTCTTACACGCTGCAGCAAATGGCTCAGCGTGACGCGGGTGTATTCGATAGCGTGTTTGGTGGCGGTGTCACTCGCAACCCTGCATTAAGGCGCGCCCATGAGGCGGAATTCAAGTCCTATCTTGGCGAAAAAACCTATGCGCGCATGAGTGATGGCGTGACGAAGGCCATGAAAGCCAGCGGCGTTGCAAGTTACGGTTTATCGCAGGCTGAAAAGGTAGCTGTGCACGCATACACTACGGGCGACAAGTACTATGAGCGCCTTAACGCCGCAATGCGCTCAGGAAGTGCAGAACGTATTGCCGCCGTTGCTCCGATGGCGAATGTGCTGGATAATGCACTGGCCAAGTTGCCGATCTATGAAGGCCCGGTGCTGTTTAGGGTTACGGATTTACCGGAAGCGGTGGCAAAAAAAGTGCGCGCCGGCAATGTTTATGCTGACCCAGCCTTTATGAGCGCCAGCAAAACGGACATGGGCACGACCTTTGGAAATGATTACCGCTTTACCATCGTGGCGAGCCAAAAGGGGAGGGAAATTGCGGGCTTTTCGGCTTATTCTCATGAGCAGGAAGTTATCTTCCCACGCGGCACGAAATTTGATATAACGGAGGCAAGGAAAGATACAAAAACCGGCTTCACCGAGGTGACTCTTTATGACGCGGAGTAAGGAAGAGATTGCGCGAATTAATGCTGAGGCTCAGCGCTTTCGTGATAATGCGCAGCAAATGCCTGCCGAAGATGCAGCGCGCCTGCGCGCCAAATGGAGCCGAGATGCGCAGAGCATGACGGCTGATATGATCGAAGAAAAGGAATAGCCATGCAGCTACAGTATATGTTGGAAATCATTGGTTATGATGATGATCTGCCAACGAAAGATGAGCTATTCAGCGACCCCGGCGCGAACCCATCTGATTTTATTGGAAGCGAATTTCGTGACGGCGAGAGCGCCTTTAAAGTGGTTGATGTGCTTACCTCGTCCACGGAAGTTGTGAATATCGGCTCAGAAGAAAATTAAGAAAGCTGCTTACGCGGCGATTTTGAATAACCCCGACCGGGAAACTGGCGGGGTTTTTTATTGCCCGCAAGGCGGGCGCAACCAACCCAAGGGGTAATACCGATGAAAATTGATACCGACACCGATGAAGGCAAAGCCGAACTGCAAAAGCGGATTGATGCCGCCACCGAAGGCCTAAAAGCCAAGAACGCCGAATTGCTTGGCGACGTGAAAAAACAGAAAGACGGGCTGAAAGATATTCAGACCCAACTCGATGAAATCAAGGCCGCGAAGGAAGCGGCCGAGGAAGCGGCTGCCGCTAAATCGGGCGATGTGACCAAGATCAAGGAGCAGCTAGAGGCGAAGCACGCCAAGGAAACCAAAGCGCTCAAGGATGCGCTCGCGGGCAAGGAAGGCACGCTCAATAAGCTGCTGATCGACAACGGGCTGACCGAGGCGCTCACTAAGGCTGGGGTGGCACCACAGTATCTGGATGCCGCAAAGGCGCTCATTCAAAGCAAGAATAAAGCTGAGATCGTTGATGTAGATGGCAATGCCGCTGCGCAGATCGATGGCAAAAATATCGCGGAGTTCGTTACCGCCTGGTCGCAGGGCGACAACGGTAAGCACTTCGTGGCCGCCCCGCAAAATGGGGGAGGTGGTGCCAAAGGCACGGACGGTGTGGGCAAGGCCCTCGGCGAACAGAAACGCTCTGAAATGAACCACGAGAAGAAAGCAGAGTTCATCAAAGAGCATGGGCAAGAAGCGTATCTCAAGCTTCCCGCCTAAACACCCGAATTAACCGGGCCAGAGCCCAATACGAAAGGATTATTTAAATGGCTACTTCTCTTCCCGCCGATACCAAGTATTTTGACCCGCTCATCCAGAGCGGCTACGCTGAGAAAATCACTCAGATGATCGACGCCTTCAACGGCCAGTCGAACGGCACCATTGTTATGCGTTCGACGCGTAAACATGGCGATTTTGACTACAGCGCATTCTTCAAAAATGCTGGTGGCCTTGTAAGCCGTCAAGATCAAACCTCCACTGCTGCGGCCACGGCCAAGAAGCTCACGCAAGATGAAATCATCAGCGTGAAGTTAAACCGCAAAATTGGCCCTGCTGAATGGGCGCGCTCTGCCATGCTCAAGCCGGGCCTGAATATGGACGCTTTTAAGGTCGCCGCAGGTGAGCAGGCAGCGGCTGATGCGCTTGCAGACATGCTGAATGGTGCATTGCTGTCTGGCGTGGCAGCCATGAACAACCAAGCAGATGCAAAATTCACCGTTCCCACTAACGGTGCGTTGACGACATCTTCTCTGGTTTCCGGTCTATCGAAGTTTGGCGATCAATCGAGCCGCATCAGCGCCTTTGTGATGCACTCGAAGGTGTTCTTTGACCTCTTTCAGTATCAGGTGACCCCGGCCAACAACGGTGACCTGATTTCCAATACCACCATCGTCAACGGCGGCCCGGTAACGCTCAATCGCCCAATTCTGGTAACGGACAGCGCCTCGCTCGTGAAAGTGACCGGCCCTGATACCGACTACTTGACGCTGGGCCTTACCACTGATGCACTGATTGTCGAGGAAACCGAGGAAGAATACATCACCTTCCAAGAGATCACCGGCGGCGAGCAGATCATTGAGCGCATGCAGGGTGAGTTTGCTTACAACCTCGGCGTTAAAGGCTTCAAGTGGGATGTTGCAAACGGCGGCAAGAACCCGCTGGACGCGGCCCTTGGCACCGGTTCCAACTGGGATAAGGCCGTGACGTCGCACAAAGACTTCGCGGGCTGCATCATCCAGAGCCGCTAAGTATCGGGGGCGGGCTTCGGCTCGCCCCTCTGCCTTTCCAAACCCAATACAGGAATAGTCCCATGAGTGCAGACGAAAAAATCATCTACGAACCGCATCCCGTAACCCCTGAGCGCAAGAAAGAGCTGCGCCAGCAGGGCTATACCATCATTGATGCGATCTTTGCGCCGGAAGGCGTCAAGGTTGGCGGTGCGGAGAACAAAGACCCCATCGACAGCCTGACTAAGCCACAATTGCAGGCGTGGCTAAAAGAGCATGGCGTTGCGTTTGAAACCGATGCCAACAAGCCCGCGCTAGTGGAATTGGCCAAAGCCAAGGCCAAAGAGCTGGCCGAAGCAGGCGAGTAAGCGAATATGGCCTTCGTCGTAGAAAATGGCACCGGCTCGCCGGATGCAAATAGCTATGTTTCTACGGCGGAGGCCGATTCGTTCCATGCCGACCGCGGCAATGCGTCATGGACGGGCAGCGATACAGTAAAGCAAGCCGCGCTGATTAAAGCCACAGACTACCTTGAGCAGACCTACGGCATGCGCTGGATGGGTGTGCCCCTTAATGATGTGCAGGCCCTTGGCTGGCCGCGCACGACGCAGGATGGAATTCCGCGCGCTTTGAAGCAGGCGGCGTGCATACTTGCATTGGAAGCCATCACGGGCACCGAACTTAACCCCACGCAGGGCCGCGCGATCAAGCGCGATAAGACTGACGTGCTGGAAACGGAATACATGGACAACGCCGCTCCCGGCGATCAGCGCCCCGCAATTGACGGGCTGCTGGCCGGTGCAGGCTTAATCACGGGCAGTGGCCGCTACGGCATGCCAAGCAATGGGCGGGTGGTGCGCGTATGAGTGCCGATTACAAATCCAAGGCGCAAAATGCGCTGCGCATGATTAACGAAAAGGGGCGTTTGATCCGCATCGTTGTTGCTGGTGGTGATGAGGTGTACGACCCCAATACAGACACGTTCACGCCCGGCACGCCCGATGAATCGCAGGTTAAGGGTGTGTTCACACAGTTTGCGGTAAAGGACGTAGACGGCGAATTGATCCTGCGCACTGACAAAAAAGTACTGATTGCCGCCGCCGCATTGGATGCAGCGCCTACGCCTGCCGATCAATTGATTGACGGCGCGGTTAGCTACAAAGTCATCAATACGGAAACGGTGCAGCCGGGCGACACGGCGCTTCTCTACATGGTGCAAGTGCGCCGGTAGTCATGTCCGATTATAAGAGACAAATTACCGTGGTTAAAGGAGCCATTGATAAGCTTGGCAATCTGATGCTCGCAGAAACCAGTTTGGAAGTGTTGCGGCAAGTTTCGCAGCAAACGCCGGTCGATACTGGGCGCGCTCGTAGCAACTGGTTTATGGGCATCAATGCTGCCGAGCGTAAAACGACTGAAGATACGAGCGGCGCTAATGTCGGCCAAGCTGAAGGCGTGATGCTCACCATCAAGGGTGCGGACACAGTTTTTGTTAGCAACAACCTGCCTTACATCGAGCGCCTTAACGATGGCTACTCCAAGCAGGCACCCGCGAATTTCGTAGAGGGTGCAGCACAAATAGCCCGACGCAAGGTCGAGGAAATCGCTAAACGAGGATTGCCCAAATGAGCTTTGAAGCTGCTGAAGCTGCCGTGCGAGCTTATTTCACACAGCAGTGGGCCAATATTACGCCGATTGCGTGGCCCGATCTGCCTTTCGTGCCGCCGCATGGCACATGGGTGCGATTCTCGATGAAGAACAACATCGGCGCGCAGGAAAGCATCGGTAGCCCCGGTAGCAACTTGTATCGTCGCCGCGGTGTGGTTGCCATTCAGGTGTTTCAGAAAGCAGGACAGGCCAGCACAGAGGCGCGCAAGAAGTCGGATGTGGCCGTCAATGCATTTATGGCCAACCAACTGCCCGGTTTTACCTTCGAGAACGTGAACGCGCGCGACATTGGGCCGGATGGTGCCGGGTGGTACCAATGGAATGTCACCGCCGAATACCGATACGACATTACCCGTTAATCCGCCAGATACCCGAATTTCTTAACCCCGTCCCAAAAGTGGCGGGGTTTTTTATTGCTCAAAAGGAGAGTGAATATGACCATTGCTGCAACCTCGCAAACCCGCTTGGCCTTTGTTAAAGAGGTAGCCTACGGCGTTACCCCGGCGAACCCTTCCTTTGAAAACGTGCGCTACACGGGCGACACGCTGAAGCACAACCGCCAGACGATCACCAGTAACGAAATCCGCCCAGACCGCAACGTGGCTGATTTGATCCAGGTAGGCGGCGGCGCGGAGGGCGCAATCAACTACGAGCTTTCCTACGGCTCGTTTGATGATTTCCTTGAAGCAGCGCTCTGCAGTGCATGGGCGCTGGACAAGATCAAAAATGGCACCAGCCTGAGCAGCTTCACGTTTGAGAAAACCTTTGAGCAGGGCGCTACTGATACCTTCATTCGCTACACCGGCATGATGGTGAACGGCTTCTCGCTGAATATCCAAACCCAGCAGATCGTAACCGGTTCGTTTACCTTCATGGGTAAGGGCGGTAGCGTGGGCAATGCCATTCTGGCTGGCGCCACCTATACCGGCGCGCCGACTACGGATGTCATGAACGCTGGTGTTAATTTCGCCAATCTCAGCATTACCGGTGCGGGCACGCCGAAACTTACCGGACTCACGCTGGAAGTGAATAACAACATGCGCCAGCAGGCCGTGGTGGGCAGCATCGAGAATGCGGGCGTGGGCCTTGGCCGCTGCGTCGTGACCGGCACCGCTACCATGTATTTCGAGAACAAAAGCGCGCTTGAGCTGTTCCTGAATGGCACCGCGACCGATCTTTCCTTCACCATCGGCGGTGCGACGGAAGATCAGTACATCTTCACCATTCCTAAGCTGAAGTTCAGCGATGGCGATGCGCCGGTGCCAGGCAATGACCAAGACGTGATCCTGACGCTGCCTTTCCAGGGTCTGTTTGATTCGACCTTGGGCGCGACCATCGAGATCGAGCGCGTACCGGCCTAGCGCTAAGAATACCGCTCCGATGGCGGTCATTTATGGGGAGAGTGGTTTCATCGGGTGCCATTCTCCCCACCCAACCCGATGAGGAAAATATGACTACGAAAACTCGCAAGAGCATTGAAAACACCAGCAATACATTGATCGACGCAATGATTGATACCTTGCGCGCAAATCATGAAATCAATGAATATGCCGCACGTGAAGAAGGTATCCCATATTATGGGCTTGGGGGTGTTGTTCTATACGTAAAACATGCCGCTCTCTCAACGCGAAGCTACGCGCTGGCATTCCAAAAGCGTAGTGATGCCTTTAATCGCAAAACGGCGACACTGCAAAAAGATGATCCTGAATACAAGGCGCTGACAATCCGCTTGATGGCAGAGGTGGTCGCCGAGGCAGTCATTACGCGCATTGAGACGGCTGAAGGAAACCAGCTCCCATGGGGTAAGGGCGAAAAAGAAAAGTTCGTGAATCTCCTTTGCGACATCCCCCACAAGCAAGATGAGCTTGTTTCGTTCGCCTCCAATATCACCAACTACAGCAAGAAGCTGCTTGAGGCCCAAGCAAAAAACTCCGCGAAGTCCTAATCTGGCATCGTCGCTGGGGCGATAAGCTCAAGGATCTTGAGGCGGTGGCCGAGCAAGGCATTACCCCACAAGCTCTCCTTGAGCGCCCCACGCTTATGCCGGGTTTGGACGTCTATTTGACCGCCTACCACGAACTGCTTCACGACCGAGCAATCGGTATGGCTGCGGGCACCATTCCATGGTCTTCGATGCAGCGTTGGGCCGTAGTGCACGGCATTGATGACATAGACGATTTGGCCGCTTTTGAGGATTTCCTGCGTGAGCTGGAAGCCGCTGACCGTAAGTTTGAACAAGAAAACCCACGCACGAAAGGATCATGACGATATGAATGATGTCGGTATTGATCTAATCCTGCGTGGGCAAATGGCTGGCGGCAAAGCGGTTCAGCGTGCGCTTGATGATGTAGAAAAATCGGCAGACAAAGCTACTGGCGCGCTGAGCGAAGTAGAGAAGCAGACCGGGAAAACCGGGCAGGCATCCAACCGAGCGGCCGCCGCCATTGGTCAGCTGGATAGCATAATTGGGCTTCTTCAAGCGCATTTAAAGGCGAGCGAGCATGGCACCCTCCGCTTAGAGAAGGCATTCGCGCAAGGCGGTTCCGCAGCGGCAAAGCTTGCAGAAGAAACTAAGGATGCAGTTACGGCGACGCTCGCCGCTGCCAAGGCAGCCGATGAGGCCGCACGCGCAGAAGATAGACTCTCAGCGTCTACCAAGCGCGTCGTCACGACTTTCGAGAGTATGGAATCTCGTGTTGGTGCCGCCGAGCGCCGTTTGAAAGAGCTAGCTCTTTCCGGCAAAGGAAATAGTGAGCGTTTCCAGCGATTGGCTGCGCAAACGACTGAATATCGAAGCGCCTTAACCCAAGCCGAAAGCGCCGTAGCTAAAGCCACAGGCAGCATGCAACACAGCACAGATGCTGCCGATTTAATGCGACGCACGCTAATTGGACTCAGTGGTGCGCTTGGAGTGCGTGAGGCGATTCGATTTTCGGATCAGATAACGATTATGGAAACCCGTTTGCGCAATGTCACGCGCGGAGCGGATGATTTTCGCCAAAAATTTGATGCTCTCTTTGCGGTCGCGCAGCGCAATGGTGATGTATTCAATGATTTAGTCGGAAGCTATGTCCAGCTGAATACAGCTTTGCCGGATAGCGTTCGCTACACCACCGATCTCGTTAAAATCACCGATTTGCTATCGCGGGGGTTTGCTGCCTCCGGTACATCGGCGCAGGCATCAAGCGCCGTGATGATTCAATTGACGCAAGGGTTGGCGGGTAATTTTGCAAACGCTTCGCAAGAAATCAATTCGTTGATCGAAGGCGCGCCGCTACTTGCCAGAACGATTGCTGAACAGTTGGGCGGAAAAGCAGCTACTGATCTCAAAAAATTTGCGACGGAAGGCAAGCTAACCGCCGAAACATTTATGCAAGCCCTTCTCGATGCAGAAGGCGCTATTGCTAAAATGGAGCTGCCGCCAACCATTGGTCGCTCATGGGAGCGTGTTACCAACGAAATCACGCGCATGGGCAGCGAAAGTGCCACCTTAGAAGCGGTGGCAACAGGATTGGCTGGCACTCTAGACTTCGTTGCTGAAAATATGGACACAGTTATTGCTGGCGTGACTGTATTGGCGGGGGCAATTGTAGGATCGCTTGTCCCGGCTATGCTGTCCGCCGTTAAAACGGCGGCCCTACTGGCGGCTGGTCTTGCGACAGGACCTGGCGCCGTGTTTATTGCGGTGGGCGCAGCAGCTGGGGCATTGCTCCTGTTGGCGGATAGAACCACAGAAGTAGATAGAATCCAGCAACAGAATGCGACGACGCTTGATAAGGTACGAGAGCTTAATGAAAAAATGGCTCAGGCTAGCGGAAAAACTGCTGAAGCGCTGCGCGAGGAGCGCGAGGAAATCTTCCAAACGACCCTGCAGCGTATTAATGCTACAAAAGCGCTGCTTAATGAGGCAATCGCACGCCAGCAGATTGTAGATAGCCAGAATAGCCGTGCGGGTGCCGGCGGTATTTGGGGCGGCATGGCTGTAAGCCAAGCCTCCACCGAAACGCAGAATCTCAGGGATCAGCTCAATGAAATGAGCAATGGTCTTAATGACCTGCTTGACGAAATGTATGCCCCCAAACCGGCGACAGCAAAAAGCGTGGTTCAGCGGAGCGCTGAAGATGCAGATAGGGCAAAGAAATCCCACGACGAACTGCAAAAAGCCATCAATGGATCCAAAACAGCCGAAGAGCAGCTGATTGATGAAATTGCCAAAATGGAGGGCATGCGCCCGCTGGCGGATGCAAGAGGCAAGGCCGAAGATTTGGCAGAAGCCATAGCGCGAGCCAACGATGAGCTAGACCAGCTCCGCATCCAATCGGAGCGCAATGGGCCCGTTGCCCGCGCATTTGAAAGCCTTACCAACCAGATTGATGATGGCATGCGGGAGTCTTTTCGTGAGGCATTCGTGGCCAGTGATAGGGGCTGGAAATCGCTGCTGGATGGATGGAAGGCTGGTTTTAAGGCGTTCCTGGCGGAGATTGCATACACTGCGCTCATGCGTCCGATTGTTCTGCAGTTGGCGGGCGGAATTGGTGCAAGTATTGGCCTATCAAGTGGAACGCTTAGCCAAATCATGGGCGAGCAAGGGGCCAGCGGATTAGGCGGTCTATTCGGTGGCGGCAGCGTCTTTAGCCTGAGCAATCTTTCCAGTATCGGCGGCCTTCTCAATGGCGGGCTTTTCAGCGGCACTCTTGCGGGCGTTGGGCAGGGAATTGGCAATATCATTTCCGGGGTGCCATGGGGGGCGGCGTATGGCCCGCAATTGCCCGGCGTGGCTGGCGTTTCTGGTCTCGGCACCACGCTCGGCAGTGCATTTGGCAATCTTGGTTATGGTGCGCTTGGCGGTTTTGGCGCGAGTATGCTTGGTCTGGGTAGCCAAAATGCCTATGTTAATGCAGGTTTCGGCACAGTCGGCTCTTTGATCGGAGGCGGTGCTTTCGGGCCTTTAGGCGCAGCGGCGGGCGGGTTTATTGGCACGGCGGTTGGCGGTCTATTCGGTGGCAAGAGCATTCCCTCACAATACATCGGAGCGCAGATTGGAACTGATAACGGCCTGTTTGCTAATGGTGCTTTTGGCTCAGATGAGGCCAATGCCAGCGCTATTGAATCATACCGAACGCTGCAGCAAACAACGACCGATAGCCTGAATAGCCTGCTTACCCTTATGGGGGCGACAGTCGGCGCAGCCCCTACGCTGGAATATAATACCAGCGGGAAACGCGATGGCGGCCGCATTCGCGTGGGTGTTGGCGGCATTCACACGCTCGGCGGAACACAAAGCGCAATGAACACGCAGGCGGTGTTCACGGACGCAGAAGATGCTGTAAATTACGCGGTATTGACCACACTACAAAACTCGCGTCTTGATGGCATCGGCAGCCAATTGGAGGCTTATTTTAAGAAGGCCCTGAGCGCATCAACTAGTGTAGAGCAGGCAATGAGCGATATTCAGCTCATTCAGAACATATTCGGCGATACTGAAGACGCAACGCAAACGGCTGCCGAGGCCATTGCTTCGATCAATGAACAGTTTGACGCAATGCTCGCTCGCGCCAAAGCTCTTGGCTTGCCGATGGATGAGGTCAATGCCAAGCTTGAGGAGCAACGCGATGCATCCATTGGGCTGGTGCGCGCGATGGATGCTGGCTTCCAATCCATGGAGGCGATGAAGGCGACGTTTGATAGCTGGCTTTACGATCAAAGTCTTGGCTCCACAAGTACGCTCTCCCCGACGCAAAAGCTATTGGAGGCGCAAGACAATTTTGGCAGCCTTCTTGAGCAAATCCGTGGCGGAGATTCGGCGAAGACGCAGGAGCTTTTGGCCTCTGCCACGCAGTTGCTTCAGCTCGGCCAGAATATGTACGCCAGTAGCGTCGATTTTGCCCTTCTTGAGACATTTGTGCGCGATAGCATCGGCAGCGTCGCCAGGCAATTGGGCGTGCAGGGGTATGCAACCGGCACAATGTCCGCGCGCACGGGCGTGCGTTGGGTAGGCGAGCGAGGCCCGGAATTGGTCAATTTCAAAGGCGGCGAGCGCGTTTATAATGCAGAGGAAAGCAAGATGCTGGCGCGTAGCGGTGCCACGAATGACGCGCGCTTTGTCGCAATGGATGAGAGCATAACTGGAATGCGCGAAGATATAGGGCGCATGACGAAGCAATTGAGTCGCGTTGCTAACCAAATGATCGTTTCGGGGCGCAAGTAAATGCTTGGGTTTTCTGCATTTGGCGTGATTCCTCACGGGGATATTTTGCCGGAAAACGATTTAAGCGTGAAAGACCCGTTCTGGCGCTTAATGCAGTTACCCTATGCGCCTTTACGTTACCTGATCGAGCTTTATCCTTACGATAGCGTCCTGCCGGTAGAAATCCATATGCTGCCCGGACCGATCGGCATGGGAGCTTTTGGGCAATTGACGGCATCCTATTTGGGTGGCGTTTCTCCGGTGTATCTTTCTGATCATCATTTTATTACGGAGCCTGGCGACGTTCCTGCCAACTGTTATTTTGAGCCGGTGGTAGATAATCCGCTGCAATATGACATGAGCCTTATTCGCGGCGATGAAATCGGCATCAGCACGCCCACCTATGGGGCGATTGAAATACGCAATGGCGATGGTGGCCTAGATGCGCTCCTTGGTAAAAATTGGAAGGGTCGAAGAATCGTAGTGAAGGCAGGTGCAGATAAATTCGCATATGCCGATTACGCGACGGTTTTTGACGGGCTTTGCAGTGGCATTGAGGCAGATGACAGAAACATCATTATCACCGTGGGCGATCTTGGATTGCGGCTCGATAAACTCATCTATTCTAGCACCTATGCCGGCACGGGCGGGCTTGAGGGGGGTAATGATCTTGTTGGGCGAATGAAGCCGCTTGCCTACGGAAAGTGCTTCAATATCGAGCCTTTGTTGGTCGATGCCGCCAACCTGATTTATCAGGCTCATGCAGGAAGCATGCATGCTTTTGACGCCGTATATGATAGCGGTGTGGCGCTGACGCTGGACATGGACTACGCAGATATTCTTTTGGCGAATCCTGGAGCAGGCGAATATGCGACTTGTAGGGCTACGGGACATATCAAGCTTGGATCAACGCCTCTTGGGCGCATCACTGCAAATATTCGCGGCGACGCTTCACAGGGTTATATAAGCCAAACTGGCGCAATCTGCTCGCGTCTGGCGACCACTCTGTATGAGAGCGATAGCTTCCGCGTTGATGACTTGGATACGGCGGCATGGGCAAAGCTCGATACAGATATGCCGGGAGATATTGGCTTATATGTTACCGAGCAGCAGACCCTGCGCTCTATGCTGGATGGATTGCTATCTCCCTTTGGGTCTTACTGGTATTTCACGCGCTACGGGCGACTTTCTGTTGGCTGCATTGACAGCTCGACTGAGCCATCACTTTCGTTAAGCGATAATGACATCGAATCTAGCGGCGCTGAAATGGTTAATGTAATGGCCCCGTCTTGGCGCATTAGTGTTGCTTACGCACCTGTTTGGACGGTTCAGGCGGAGGATGAATTGGTTGGGGCTGCTTCCGTTACCCAGCGTACATTTGTTGGCAATCAATATCGGCTAAGCACTTCAGAGAATCGTGCATTGTTTGCTACGCATTACGAACCTACGGAGCGTATTTTTTACACAAACTTAACAGATAAAGTCGCCGCCGATGCACTTCTCGAGCGGATGAAGCGGATTTATGGGCGGGAACGTCGAGTGTATCGCGCGACCGTTCATGGCAGCATGTTCCGGGTGTTTCTGAGTGATGCGGTCAATTTCAAATATAGCCGACTAAAAGTAAACGCACCTATGCGTGTTGTCGGAATTTCGGAGGATGCAGAAAGCGCCTCTACCACCTTGGAACTCTGGGGCTAGAATGACAAATATGATGCTTGCCACGCCGCTATTTAGCGACGGAGCGACTCTTTCGGGATCTGCGGTGGCGGCATCGTTACCGTTAAGCAACCTTCAGCGCACGCCCATTGGAAGAATAACTCGCTTTATTACGCCCGGCGCTGTGCGCCTTGTGATTGATTTGGGAGATTCCTCTAAAGCGGCAAATCTGGTTGCGTTACTTTCTCATAACGGTTCCATTTGGGGAACGGCACGGGTAAGAGCCGCCAACACTGAGGCGGATTTGCTTGGAAGCCCAATTTATGACAGTGAAATGTTGCCGGTTCGCAGCAATATTGAAACGCTAGGATACGATAATGCTGGAAGCCTTGAAAAGAACCACTTTATTCATGCTCTAAGCGAACGCATCATCGCCAGATATTGGAGCATTGACGTATCCGATGCTGGGTTGCCTTATTTTGATGTTGGCCGTCTCTACGTTTCTGAGGCATTCCAGCCCAGCGTAAATATGGATTACGGCACGCAGGAGGGAATAATTGATCCCTCGGCTATTCAGCGCACGGTTGGCGGCCGTGTAGTGCCGCTAGAGCGTAAAAAATACCGATTTATATCGCTGCAGCTTTCGTTTGGCAGTGAAGACGAAATGTTTGGCGCACTCTATCAGATCGACAGCACGAGAGGAACGACGAGGGATGTGCTGTTTATCCATGATTGCGATAAAAAGCCGCTCTTACAGAAGCGAACCATTTATGGACGCATGAGTGAAATGAATCCGGTGACGAACGACTATTATCGGCTGTTTCAGAAGTCTTACCGCATTGAAGAAATTATAGAATAGAGGGAATCATGGCGATTAAATATGCCGATCGTGTTTTGGAAACCAGCACGACGCAGGGAACCGGAACACTCAATCTAATTGGGGCAACAAGCGGCTTCCAATCCTTTGTTGATGGCGTCGGCGATGACGCCAATGTTTCTTACTTTATCAGCGATGGCCAATCCTGGGAGTCGGGCATTGGCCATGTGACCTCGGGCACGCCCGATACGTTATCTCGTGACCGAATCATCGACTCATCGGAGGGCGGTTCGCCGATTAATTGGGGGCCGGGTGTTCGCAACGTATTCCTGTCTGCTTCGGCAACAATGCTGTTGTGGCGCGATGAAAATGGCAACAACACCAATGAAATGGGGGCAAGCTCTGGGACCGCAAATGCTCACATCGTAGAGTATGGGCATACTATTGCAGCGTACAGCGATCGCATGCGCATTGTATGGCTTGCGCCAGCTGATAATACGGGGAACGTTACTGTAAATGTGAATGAGCTCGGAGCAAAAAGCTATGTGCGTCGTGACGAAACCGAGTTTCCGAGCGGCCAAGTGAAGGCTGGCCAACTTCAGGAAGGATTTTACATTGAGGCTATCGATAAAATCGTGGGGAATACAGTTCCCAGGGAAGTTTCCACTAACGATGTGCAAGATGGCGCTATAACCGGCCCAAAACTGGGGGCGAAGTCGGTCGGTAACTCTAAATTAGCGGATGCTCCGGCGTATTCAATCAAACTGAATCCTACCGCTGTACCGGCTAGCCCTTCCGATCTTGAGTTGCCCACTTCCCGTTTGATAGGTCGAGGATCTAGCGGCGGGACCGGATTAATTGATGTTGGCGGGAATCTGTCATTTAGCGGGTCAACTCTGCGATCATCCGTATTGAATGTCGGGGGGTCATCATTTACTGGCGTGAATGCTTTTGCATTAAGTGGAATTCCGGCGGGCGTTAATACGGTAGACCTGTTGATTCAAGGCGCTTCTACGAATGGAACGAACCAGTTTGCCATGCAACTGGTTGTTGGGGGGGGCACGATCTCTTCGGGGTACGTTGGAAGTGCGATTTCATCAAATGGGGCGGGCAATAGCGTTTCCAACCATTCATCGGGATTTGTACTCGAGTCTTCTTCTACGGTGGCGGCGGATGATAGATACGGACGGGTGACGTTGCGACGCTCTTCCAATGGAGGAAATCTGTGGTTTATGACGAGTGAATTAAGCGTTGGAAGTCGTGGGTTTCTTACCCGCGCGACTGGGTGTGTGAATGTTGGCGCCGAACTAACGGGTGTGCTGTTTCGGGCAGGCTTTGGCAGCGATGTTTTTGATGCCGGCGCTGTTTATGTTTCATATTCGCACTAAATCATCGCCACAATAAGTTGCTTGCCGAGCGACTTGAGGGCTGCCTTTGGGCGGCCCTCTTTTTTTGCAAACTTTATAAAACAACAAAGGACACTTTATAATGGATCCATTTACCACCACAGCCGCTAGCGGCCTCACTAAAATGCAGGAGTTTGGCCTTGCCGGGATATTTTTATCTCTTCTGCTGAGTGGCGGCGTATTTGCTGTGTGGTTCTTCGCGCGGCACTGCGAAAAACGAACCGATGCGGCTTTAAGCGCCTACCACGAGCAGGCGGAGCGAAGCGATGCGGTCGCCGAGAAGGTTACGACTGCATTGCATGGCGTGCAGATTGCTCTGGTCAAGCTTGAATCTAAGATCGAGCGGTAGTCATGGAAACATTGATCCTAAAACGCGGACCATCCAAGGCGGACGGGACGCCGGGAGAGCTTTTTCGCAATGGTGCGCATCTTTGCTACACAATGGAATTGCCGTGGAAAGATAATCGCAACGAAGTTAGCTGCATTCCAGTTGGCGTATATCCAGTGGTACGTCATCGTTGGAATACCCCCGAGCATTCGAAAAGCGGATGGAAATTGGAGGGTGTTCCCAATCGCTCAGGTGTGCTGATCCATCGGGGGAATACGATTCGCGATATTCTCGGATGCATCCTGGTCGGCAATCGACGTGGAACCCTCAAGGGATTGCCTGCCGTCCTCGATTCGGGCGCCACCATGAACATACTGCGCGCGACGTTGCCGGATGAATTCATTTTGGAGATTACCGCGTGAAAGCTGTTTTATTCAATCTCATATCGGGCGCGGTGCGGGGGTGGCTTGGGCGGTATGGCGTTTATGTGTTGGCGGCTTCCGCAGCCGTCGCTCTGATGTTCGCCTGCTGGTGGCTTTATGATCGTGGCCGCCGCGCCGAGCGCATTGATTGGGAGGCCTCTACCGCCATTGCTCAGAAAGAAGAGCTGGAAGAAACCGTAAAAAACCAAAAGGAAGCCCATGAAATACGCACCATTAATGCTAATCGCTCTAGCGGCGACGCTTGGCGCATGCTCGTCCAAAATTGGTCACGTTGAGGGGCAAAGCCGCGACATTTGCCTGCTGATGGCCCCGGTATGCGTTGATCCAGCCAAGGATTACCTTACCGACCCAGCGGCGCAAACGGTCTTGAGTAATAACGAAATCGGCCAACGGCATTGTGCGTGGTCATGTCCCAACACCCTAAATAGAACCGCCAACTACTGAAAGGCATATTATGGACAAATTCTTTTATCATTCTCCCGGACTTGATTCTCCGATCGAGAATGCCATTGCCGTTACTCCAAGCGATAGCGAGGATCTGGAACAGGTTTCTCGTTGCATTTTCATCGGCGCGGCTGGTGACTTGCGCGTGGCCATGAAGGGCGGTGGCGCGCCTATCACTATTCCCGTGCAGGCCGGACTTATTCCCCTGCGCGTAAGCCGCATTTACGCTGCAGGTACAACGGCAACTGGCATCGTGGCAGGCTGGTAATGATTGGCGTTGGCGTAGCGATCACAAAAATTGCGGTGAATGGCGCAGGCGGCGGCCTTCCGCCGCTGCCGCCGGGCTATGCCTTCGTCGTGAGGAACGGCGCGTATGTGCGCAAGAGCGGGGCATATGTGATCACTCGCATTGCCCCGCCGGGCTATGTCGCTCTGATGGAGGGCAACGATTACTTAACCGACCC
>JBIISI010000087.1:0-7341 GCA_044341105.1 Rickettsiales bacterium
GGCACCAGCGACACGCTTGCACCGATAATCGGCTGGATACCTTCTTTCACCGCATATTCCGAAAATTCCAAACTGCCGAACAGGTTGTCGTGGTCGGTGATGGCGACCGCCGGCATCTGGTTTTCTTTAGCGAGGGCGATGATCTTCGGCACCTTGATCGCGCCTTTCAGCAGCGAATAGGCGCTGTGCATGCGCAGATGCACGAACTGCGTCATGCGCCGACCGCCGCAATCGCGCCTTGGCGCACCGTGACCGCGCGCGTCAGCCGCCGGGCCAGTTCCATGTTGTGGGTGGCGATGAGTGCCGCCGCGCCTTCTTCCTTCACCACTTCGAGCAGCAGTGCCGTCACCCGCTCCGAGGTATCGGGATCGAGATTGCCGGTGGGTTCGTCGCCCAGAATCAGCTTCGGCTTGTTGGCGAGCGCGCGGCCAATCGCTACGCGCTGCTGCTCGCCGCCGCTCATCTGCGAGGGATAGTGGCTGGCGCGGGCGCTCAGGCCAAGCCGCTCGAGCAGCGCATCGGCCCGGGCGCGCGCCTCGCGCCACGAGGCACCGGCCAATAATTGCGGTAGCACCACATTTTCCTGCGCCGTGCATTCGGGCAGCAAATGGTGGAACTGGTAAATAAACCCGATATGACGGTTGCGCAGCGCGGTGCGCCGCGCGTCGTTTGCCGCGTGGGCCGCCTCGCCGGAAATGAGGATTTCGCCCGCCTGTGGCCGGTCGAGAAGCCCCGCCACCTGCAGCAAGGTCGATTTGCCAGAGCCCGATGGGCCGATCAGCGCGACCAGTTCGCCCGCATCAATGCTCAGGTTCGCGTTGGTGAGTACTTCGAGCGCGCGGCCCTCGCCCTGCGTGTAATGGCGGGTAATGCCCGCCAGCGTCAGCACATTACTCATAGCGCAACGCCTCCGCCGGATCGAGTTTCGCCGCCCGCCGCGCCGGGTAGATCGTCGCCAGAAAGGCGAGGCCGATTGCCACCGCCACCACCATCGCCACTTCGCGCGGATCGGTTTTGGTGGGCAGGCTCGAGAGGAAATAAATATTCTCGACCAGGATGGGCTGGCCGGTGAGTTTCTCAATCAGCAGCCGCAGCGTTTCGATATGCGCCGCCAGCACCAGCCCAAGCGCCAGCCCGGCCAGCGTTCCCGCCGCGCCTATCCATGTGCCCGCCAGCATAAAAATACGCATCACGTTGCCACGCGATGCGCCCATGGTGCGCAAAATGGCGATATCGCGGCGCTTTTCGTTCACCAGCATCACCAGGCTGGAGATGATATTGAACGCCGCCACCAGCACGATCAGCGCAAGGATCACCACCATCACGTTGCGCTGCACGGCCAGTGCCGAAAACACCTGCGCGTTGGTTTGCTGCCAGCTCAGCACCCGCGCCTGCGGGCCCAGCTTCGCCGCGATCGCTTCCGCCAGCTTTGGCGCATCGTTCACGTCGCGCGTGAAGACTTCGATGCTGCTCGCACGCTCGGGCAACATGAAATAGGTTTGCGCCGGGGCGAAGGGCATGAGGATGGTGCCGCCATCGAGCGCATGTACGCCGAGTTTGATAATGCCGACCACGGGATAGTTTTTCATGCGCGGCACGAAGCCGGCGAAGGTGCTGCGGCCCTGCGGCGAAATGAGCGTCACCGAGCTGCCGATGGTGACGCGCAGATTGCGCGCCAGCCGCTCGCCGAGCACGATGCCCTCACCTGCATCAAACCCGTCGAGCGAGCCGGAAACAAGGCTTTCCGCGTAGATTGCCCGCAAGTTCGGCGTGGCCAACACCTGCGCGCCGAGCGCCACACCGTTGGCGGTCGCCATCACCTGCCCCTCGATTTTCGGGCTGGCGCTTTCGATGCCGGGCATGTCGGTAATGATCTGCGTGGCGGTGTCGTAATCGGTGATGGCGCCCGTCGCGTGATACACGGCGATGTGCCCGTCGATCCCCAGAAAGCGCGACATCATCTCTTCGCGAATGCCATTCATAAGCGACATCACGAGAATGAGCGTGGCCACCCCAAGCGCAATGCCGATCATGGCAAACCAGGTGGTCAACGAGATAAACCCGCCGCGCTTACGCGCCCGCAAATAGCGCCATGCCAGCAGCCGCTCAACTGGGTGGGTGAGCGCCACTATGCGACCGCCGCCTTATAGGCCGCGACCACCTTCTTCACGGCGTCTTCCATGGGAAGGTCGGATTTCTCGCCGGTTTTGCGGCATTTCACTTCGACCGTGCCCGCCTCGGCCCCGCGCGGGCCAATGGTAAGCTGCCAGGGCAGACCGATCAAATCCATGGTGGCGAATTTCTCGCCGCCGCGCTTGTCGGTATCGTCGTACAGCGGCTCCAGCCCTTCGTTCTTCAGGTGCATGTAGAGCTTTTCGGCCGCCATATCGCAGGCCGCATCGCCCACGCGCAGGTTAATGATGCCCGCATCGAACGGCGCAACGCTCGCCGGCCAGATAATCCCCGCATCGTCGTGGCTGGCTTCGATGATGGCCCCGATGAGGCGCGATACACCGATGCCGTAGCACCCCATCTCGGGCACGATATCGCCATTCGGCCCGCTCACGCTCACGCCCATCGCCGTGCTGTATTTATTGCCGAGGAAAAACACCTGCCCCACCTCGATACCGCGCGCGGTGCGCAATTGTTCCGCCGGAATCGGGCATTTCTCGGGCACATGCAATTCGTCGGCAGCGGAATAGAGCTTGCGCTTTTCTTCGCTGCTCAGGCTGAGGGTGCCGTTGCGCACCTCGTCGAGCTTCGCATCGTAATACACCGCGCTTTCGCCGGTTTCGGCCAGCACATGGAATTCATGGCTCAAATCGCCGCCAATTGCACCGGTATCGGCCGCCACTGCCACCGTGGTCAGCCCCATGCGTGTGAAGATGCGGTCATACGCATCGTACATTTTGACGTATTCGCGCTTGGCGTCTTCCACGTCCACATGGAATGAATAGGCATCTTTCATGAGAAATTCACGGCCACGCATGACGCCGAAACGCGGGCGCACCTCGTCGCGGAACTTCCATTGGATCTGGTACAGATTCACCGGCATTTGCTTGTAGCTTTTCACGTAGCTACGGAAGATGTCGGTGATCATTTCTTCGTTGGTGGGCGAAAACAGCAATTCACGGTCGGCGCGGTCATTGAAGCGCAGCATCTCTTTGCCCAGTGCGTCATAGCGGCCGGATTCTTTCCACAAATCGGTCGGCTGCAATGTCGGCATCAGCACCGGAACGCAGCCCACTTTCTGCAGTTCTTCGTTAATAATGGCTTCCAGCTTGCGCAGCACTTTCAGGCCCAGCGGAAGCCAGCTGTAAATGCCCGCCGCCTGCTGGCGGATCAGGCCCGCACGCAGCATATTCCGGTGCGAAACGACCTGCGCTTCTTTGGGGTCTTCTTTAAGAACGGGTAAAAAATACTGCGACAGACGCATGCGGTGGGCTCCTTCATGAGCCAAGCACTATGGCGCGTGCCCCGCAAAACGCAAGCAGGGCGCACGCCTCATCCACGGTTTACTGGCAATCCGCCGGGCCTGCGCTGCCAACCTTCTGGCCATTGATGCTTACGGCACCGGTTTTGGTGTTCACACTGGCCGATCCGGCATTCACAATGCCGCCGCCATACAGCCGGTCGCCAAGGCGTGGATTGGTACTGTAATCGCTCGCAGGCGTATCGAGATAGACCGGCACTTCCTCGAAGGGTTGGGCCGCAAGACCGCTATCCATGGTCGCCGCATCCTGCGCCGCCACATCGGCAGAAGCCGTGGCATTCACACAATCCTTGCTGGTTGCACGGTAAACATCGCCGGCCGCCCCGCTGCCCGTATGATAAATGCCCGATGCCGCCTGTGCGTTGCTGATCGTATAAGCGAGCAGCGTGAGCAGCAGGCTAATGCCCGTGGTTATCAGCATTTTTCGCTTCAGGCGGGGATTGGCAGGGGCCGAAGCGGCGTGCCCCAGGCCTGGTTTTTCCGGTGGCTGCGCGCCAAAGGGCAGCACCATGAACAGCACCAGCCACCAGCCCACGGCAAACACCAGAAATGCTTCAAAGATCGACATGCAGCGAGCATACGCGCTTACGCACAAAAATCCAGCCCTTAGGCGGGAAATGACGGCCAATTGTCACAAAAGCTTCACATCCGCGCACAGCGCCTGTGGTAGAATGTGAGCGTAGAAAACTGTGTACCCGCAAGGAACCATGGCCGATTTAACCAGCACCCAGCTGAAGCTGCGCACCACGCCCACCGCGGGCGTGAACAGCGAGCAATCGCCTTATTACCGCCGCCTGCTCTCGGCGGGGTATAAGGGCTTTTTGCAAGGCACTGTGGGCGGCTCCACGCTGTATGGCGTGATCGGCGCTGGCATCGGCACATTGGTCGCCCTGCCCTTGCTGCCTGCCGTCGGCATTGCTGCGCTGGCACTGGTGCCGGCCATGGGCGGGCTGGGCCTGTATAAAGGCGCGGCCACCTTCGGCAATATCGGCTCGTTCGCCGCCATCACCGCCGAATCGGCGGAAATGAGCGAGAAGCGTCGCTACCTGCTCGACCGTTATTACGACCTGCCCGACACCCCGGAATTCGACGCCGAAGCGGCACAAATCCGCGAGCTTCTCGCCAAACAGCACGACAGCAAACCGCCGGAACATATGTTCCACGGAAAAACGGTGCTGGTGGGTGCGGCGCTTGGCGCTGCCGTGGCATTGCTTTGCCTGCTCAGCCCCGCCGGGCCTGCCATGGGCCATTTCATTCTCGAACCCGTGCTGGAAGCTGCTCATTTAAGCATTGCCGCCCCCGGGCTGATGGCGGGGGTCGCTGCCCTCACCGGCAGCGTGATCGGCGCGCTAAGCGGCGCCATGATCGGTCTCGACCGCTATTATGTGCGCAGCTGGCTCGATAAATCGGCGGCGGTGATCAATGACAACCGCACCATCGAGCAGCAAATTGCCGAGCGCGAACAGGAAATTTCGCAATTGAATGCCAAGCAGGCCGCCTACCGCACGTTGCGCAATGAAGCGCCTGCTGCCATGCTGCAAAAAGTGGAACAGCGCGCCCCCGAAGCCCCGGCACTCGCGCGCGCCGATCATCCGGGCCCGGCAGCCGAGACCACCCGCGTGGAACCCATTTCCCCCACCACTATCGCCGGGCTCGACACGCCTGCCGCTACTGTCAGTGGCGCACAACTGCAAAGCCGCGTGGCCGAGCCTACGCAGCACTACGCCGAGCTGTAATCGTTATTTTACTTCGTGCAGATGCACCGCGAGCACGGGCTTTTTCCCCAGTTCTTCGCGGATGATTTTGCGCATGCTGTTGCGGATCGCTTCCTGCAACGGGCCGATCTTGCCCGTCCAGCGCCCGCGCTCCACCACCTCGATAATTGCGTCTTCCATCGCATAAATCAGGTCTTTGTCTTCGCCCTCGTCGAGGCTGCCGGGGGCGCTGATGCGTGGGCGACCCACGATTTCCTGCTTCTTGTTCAGCACCAGCGAGGCCACGATAAACCCGTCATCGCGAATCTTCCGCCGGGTGCGGATGATGGGCGATTGCGTGTCAATCATGCTCATGCCATCCATGGCGATGTAGCCGGAAATTTCTTTGCCGATCACCCCCGGATTCGGGCCCGAGAGCAAGACGATGCTGCCATTTTCCGGTTCAACCGTTTGGGGCACCTGCAACTGTGTGGCAAGCTTGGCGTGTTCGCGGATATGGCGGCGTTCGCCGTGCACCGGCACCGAAATGGCGGGCCGTACTAGCTGGTACATACGCTCCAACTCGTCGCGGCAGGGGTGGCCGGAAACATGCACCAGCCCCTGATGGTGGGTGATGATATCGACTCCCAGATCGGTCAGCCGATTCATGATGTAGCCGATATTCTGCTCGTTGCCGGGAATGGTACGCGAGCTGAAAATCACCGTATCGTTCGGGCTCAGGCGAATAGCCGGGTGCTCGCTGCGGGCGATTTTCGCCAGCGCCGCACGCGATTCGCCCTGGCAGCCCGTCACGATAAACGCCACCTTGTTGCGGGCAACTTCCATGCCCTGCGTGTCGGTCAGAAACTCCGGCACGTCTTTCAGGTAGCCTGCCTCCTGCGCCGCCGCCACCATTCGCCAGATGGATTTACCGGCGAGCGCCACGCTGCGCCCGGCATCCACCGCAGCGCGAATGACGGTTTCCAGCCGCGCGATATTGCTGGAGAAGGTGGTCACCACCACCCGCTCTTTCTGCGCGCCGATGAGGCGTGTAAGCTCGGCGCGCACATCGCCCTCCGAGCCGGATTCACCGGGCACGAACACGTTGGTCGAGTCGCACACCATGGCCAGCACGCCCGCGTCGCCATAGGCCGAAAGGGTTTGTTCGTCGGTGGTCACGCCTACTTGCGGCGCCGCGTCCAGCTTCCAGTCGCCGGTATGCATGACCGTGCCAAGCGGCGTTTTGATTGCCACCGCGTGCATTTCTGGAATCGAGTGGGTGATCGGCACCATCTCGAACGAAAACGGCCCAAGATCGTACTGTTCGCCGGCTTTCACCTCGTGCACCTTTGCTTTCCCCTGCAACCCTTCTTCGGCCAGCTTGTTTTTTAGCACGGCGGCGGTGAAGGGCGTGGCGTAAATCGGGCAGCCGAATTCGGGCCATAAATAGGCGACTGCGCCCACATGGTCTTCGTGCGCGTGCGTCAGCACCAGCCCAACAATGTCTTTTTTATACGGCGTAATCGCGTCGATATTCGGCACCACGATATCCACGCCCGGCAGGAATGCATCCGCAAAGCCAATGCCGCAATCGACCATCAACCATTTGCCCTTATAACGGTACAGGTTGAGGTTCATGCCAATTTCGTTGCTGCCACCCAGCGGCAGAAAAATCAGCTCGTCGTCGTATTTTTTGTAATCGAATGCCATGGATGCTTTCTTGTTTGCGCCGCGAAAAATCTCGCGGCTGGCGGCGCGATCATACGCCGCGCTCCCGTGAGGGTTTTACTTGGTTTTGCGCGCGTGAATCAACTGTAAACCGCGAATAGTCAAATCCGCATCCACCAGGTCGATCATGGGGGTCGCGTCTTTGTATAGCGGCGCCAGGCCGCCCGTGGCGATCACTTTCATCGCCTCGCTCCGCTCGGCCTTGATACGGGTGAGGATGCCCTCAATCAGCCCCGCATAGCCATAATAAATGCCCGATTGCATGGCACCAGTGGTGCTGGTGCCAATCACGTTTTGCGGCTTCACGATTGCCACGCCGTGCAGCTTGGCCGCCGCCGCGCGCAGCGCTTCCAGCGACAGGTTGATGCCCGGCGCGATCACCCCGCCCATATATTCGCCCTTGCCCGATACCACGTCAAACGTCGT
>JBIISI010000022.1:0-25088 GCA_044341105.1 Rickettsiales bacterium
CGGCGCAGCGGCGCTTCTTCCTCTCTTTGTCGGTGTCGCACCAGCCGTCACCGCCATGATCGTTCGTGCCGCCCACCGCATCGGGGCGCATGTGCTGGTGGACAAGTCGCATTGGGTGGCGGCACTGGCTGCCGTGATACTCACGCTGCTGGGCGTGCATTTCCTGCTGGTGTTTATCGTCTGCGCGACGTGGCAGGCGCTATGGTCGGCTGGTAAGCGCTGCGCCGCCGCCATCACCGGCATTGCACTCACCGCCGCTGCACTCATCATTGGCTTAATGTTTCCGGTATCGGGCATCATCAGCACCGGCGGCACGGGTAATCTGTTGGTGGAAGGGCTGAAGGCTGGCTTGCTCTCGTTTGGCGGCGCATATACGGCGATTCCGTTCCTGCAAAGCAGCATGGTTGGTCATTACCCCGCTATCACCCAGCAAGTGTTCCTTGACGGTATCGCGCTCGGCAGCGTGATTCCCGCGCCGCTGATTATTTTCGGCACGTTCCTCGGCTTCGCTGCCGATGGGCTGGCGGGTGCGCTCCTGATGACGCTCGGCATCTTTGCGCCTGCCTTCGCATTCACGTTGCTGGGGCATAACCAGCTGGAGCGTGTGATCGAGAACAAGGCACTGCATGGCGCATTGGATGGTATTTCTGCCGCCGTGGTGGGGCTGCTTGCCATCACCGCGTTACAAATATTCCAGAACATCATCACCGGCTGGCAACAGGCGGCGCTGTTCGCCGCTGCGCTGGCCGCATTTTACCTCATCAAAAGCAAATGGACGATTCCGGGCGTGATACTTGCCAGCGGCATTATTGGCTGGCTGGTGATTCCCGCGTAAGCCGCTTATCCAGCGACCATGCACCGCCACCCACGGCCAGCAGGTAGCACGCGCCCATCAGCATCGACCAATCCAGCCGGGTTTCGTGCATAAAGCTCCAGAAGCCATAGCGTTTCAGCTCGCGCACATAGAAGGTGATGGTTTCCGTCACCACCCAATCATGCCCCATCCATACCGGGATTTTGGTGGCGGTGATGGCCACCAGCATCGTGATAATCAGCGGCACGGCGGCAAAGCGCGTGAACAGTCCTAGCAAAAGCAGCGTGCCGCAAATGATTTCCACCCAGCCAACAAAAGGACCCGTAAACTCCGGGTATGGAATACCCATTTTGATGAAGCGCCCCGTGCCGAGGATTTCCGGATAAATCAGTTTCTGGATGCCTTCAGGAATGAACACGCCCGCCAGCGCCAGCCGCACGAATATCGTCCAGCGTGAAGCGTGTGTGGTAAGCAGGCAGGTGAGTTTTTCACATTTCATGCCAGCACCATATCCGTCGAAGCAAAAAATGTCAGTTCATAAATTCCTCCTTGCTCGTTCGATAGAACGCGCCATATCAGCCGCAATCTGGCTTTGGCTTTGCCGGAAGCTGCGAATATCCGGCGTTTGCACGCTCATGTTGATAGTGATCGGCGCAGCACCCATGCTGGCACCGGGCGTAATGTGCATGGGCGCGTTACCGGCAAAGGCAAGCTCCGGCCCATTCTCACCGACGACACCGAACTGGCCGGGTTTGAGTCGGCCACCGTCGGCAAAGAATCCGCCGAAGAAATCCCCAATACTACCGAGGATGCCGCCCAGACCACCGCCACTACTACCGCCGCCACCGAAGATGCCTTTAATGCCGCCGAAAATATCCTCGATGATGCCACCCTTGCCGGTGATACCGAGGTCATTCAGCGCCCATTGCAGGAGCGTGCGGTTGAGGTCGGACAAGAAGCCGGTGATGAAATCGCCAAAACCATCGAAGCGCCCGCTGATGGCATCCAGCGAGTCGGCAATGGTGCCTTCCATGCTTTTGCCGATCTTGTCGAATTCATCCCCGATGGTCGCACCGCCGGTCTTGGCTGCTTTATCCAGCTTCGCCGCCGCTGCTTCCGCTGCTCGCCCGAACGTATCCTGATTGATATAGCCTTTTTCCAGCAACAGGTTCAGCCGGGACATTTCCGCATTGTAGTTTTCCAGCGGCGTGCGCGTTGCGTCGATGACGCGCTGCGCTTCCCGTTGCAGATCATTGAAGGATTTGACCTGCTTGTTGGTGGCGGCCTGCTTTTGCTCTGCCTGCGTTTCTTGGAATAGGCTGGCAAGCGACTGGCCGGAGGATTGCCGCGCCTCCACGATTTTCATGGCCGCGCTTTGGATTTCAGCATCAATCCCGGCATTAAACTGGCGTGCCTCGTTCATCGCCGTATCGAAGGCTTGGCTCATGGCTTGGCCGAGGCCGGTTTCCAGCGCCTTGCGGGTGTTCTCGAATGAGATCCCGCTCAGGGGATTCTCCACGAAGTTTTTGAGGTCTTGCCCCAATGCTTCAAAGCGGTTCGAAATGGCATCCCCGAAGGCTTGAAACGCATTGCCCACGCCCTTAAATACGGCAATGAACAGGTTGCCGAACTTCACCACCTCGGCCACGAATGCTTTGAAGCCAAGGCCGAACGGTTCGATGGAAGCCGTAACGACCTCAATCAGCCATTTGATTTTATCGGCAATAAAAATCAGGATGTCAGTCACACCGGCATCACCAATGGTTTTTACCAGCTTGTTGAATGAATCGCCCATGTTGGACAGCGCCACATTGAGCGTGCCTGCCTGCTGCTCCATCGCCCCGGCAAATTGTACGTCACCGATAGAACGCAGGTAGCCTTCAATTTCCTTGGCGTTTTTGCCGACGGTCGTACTCACCCCTTGGAAGGTGAAGGTGACTTGGTCGCCCTGTGCGCGGGATTTAATCCCAAACTCTTTCAGGCGCTCGAACTCGCCGGTGGCCGCATCCGCCACCGCCTCGATCATCTGATTGAGGGATTTCCCCATCGCCGTTGCGGTATTGCCGTAGGACGTAAGGGCTTCTTCCGAGGGCGTGAGGCCCAAGGCTTTCAGCTTAATGAACGCCTCGACCGCTTCTTCCAGCGAGAACGGCGTTTCTGCCGCGAATTTCTCGATGAAACCGAACGCGATCTTGGCATTTTCTGCCGAGCCGGTCACGGTGCGAAGCGACGCTTCCAGCTTTTCAAAGCTGGTGATGGTATCGACGAATTGTTTGCCCACGAATGCCGTGGCCATCAGCCCGCCGATGCGGTTCAAGCCGTTACTCAGCTTGGAAAACCGCCTGTCCATATCATTCACACCAGAGTTAATCTGCTGGAAGGTCTGCTGGGTTTTATTGATGGCGCGGATGACAAATTCCGCGCTGCCGAATGCGGCCATGCGAATTACCTCCTTCCTGCCGCCGCATTGCTGGCTTTGCGGACGTGTTCCTGTTGAAGTTCAAAGAATGCGACCCACTCCGCGAACTCGCCAGTGGTCATTTGCTCGATGTCAGAAACGGGGCGTGCGAGCCGCCATGCCAGCATCAGCTGGCAGGTTCGGATGGGGTCGCGTCGGAGTTTCCCTTGGCTTGCTCCACGTTCTTGAAGAAATGGCGCTCTATCTCGTCGTTAATGCGGAGAATTACCCGGCAATCTGCGAAATTGAGCAGCGTTTCTTTGTCCTCGATTTTGAATAGCCGGTTGCCATCCTTGTCGCGGGCTTTCACGATCAATGAATTGACCGCGCTTTCAATGTTGGAGGATTTCTTGCCAGACAAACTCTGGATAAAGCTGGCCTCCGCCATCGTCATCGGGAAGATGTGGATTTCAAGCGGCGTGGTGCCATCGCCCCATTCGGGAACGGAGATCACCACGCGCTCCTGCGCCTGATAGTGCTGCTTTACTTGGTCGATGATACGCATAGCAGCCCCCTACACAGACACAGTTTCTTCATCCAACGCACCGCTGCCGGTGAAGCTGAATGTCGCTTCCACGATGCCATCGAAGGAACCGCTGTAAGCGATGGAGGTTACGATTGCTTCACCCGACCAGTAGGTTGCGCCGGTGGCATTGCCTTCCGGGTAGAGATTGAGCGTGACGGTAGAGCCAGCCGCCAACGCGCCTTGGCCGGTGGTGTCGGTTTCATCCCAAAACGCATCGAAACTGCCCGACCAGCTTTTGATGGTGGCTTGGTTCTTGCGCCATTGGGTGCCGATAATGGATGCGTCCACCGTATCGGCGGTCACTTCCAGCGACCATGATTTAACTTCTGCAACTTGGGCAGTGGCAATAAATACCTTGCCCTCGCTGCCAGCGTGGGTAGCCATAAGATTCTCCTAAATGTTGGGTTGGGTTAGTGACGCGGTTACACGAGGGTTTCCGGCGCGTTTTCTTTGGTGCAGTAGAGAGCTGTGAAGGTCAGAGTGATGATGGCGACGGGTGTTTCTCCTTCACCGGAAAGACGGATGACGGTGCTATCGAGCATGGTATCTTTCACCCGCCCGCCCAGTGTGGGGTCGGAACCGATGATTTTCTCCACCTCCACCGCCAGTGCATCGGCCTCGGCTTCAATATCGCCTCTGGCCTTGACATAGCCTTCGATCACCAGCTGGGGTGTGCGCTGCTGGGTGCGTGGCCGCTGCATGGTGGGATTCCCCATGCTTTCCTGCGGCGTGGACACCAGCAGCGCGGGCAGTTTCGGGTCATCCAGCGGATAAACGCGGGAAGTATAGACCCGATTGCCTGCGGCAGTGTGGCCGGTGAGCAAAGCCACCACCGCCTGCCGTATCTGCGTGCGGGCGTGGCTCATAGCGCCTCCAAAATCAGTTCGGTGATGCCTTCGCTATCCGGGCGAATCACAGCCACCTCGTAATCCTTTCTATCGACCGTGAATTGGTCGCCGGTTTGGATTTCGGGAATGTCCTGCGTTCGCACGGACAGCACCGGATTGTTCACCACCACATCCACCGATTCGCCGCCGACCAGCTCGGAAAAAGCCTGCAACATGCCGGAAAGGACGCGAGGTGTTTCCCCATCGGGGGTGTACGTCACCTCGCGCCCATCCAGCGCATTCAGTAGGGTTAGGTGGTGGCCGTGCATGTCATCCATGAACGTCATGGCTTACAGCCCGACATTGAGCAGGATAGACACGCGGGCATCGCCGCCTGCTGCCGCTGCTGCCGCCACACCGACAACGGTATTGCCGGATGCGGTGGTGGTCAGTACCGAGTTGGCGGCATCCCAATAGAGCTTGGCCCCTTGGGTAACAGCACCTGCGGCCTTGGGAACGCTGAACACGCCCACAACCTGCACCGGGCCTGTCGCGCCGTTGGCGATGTCAGTAATCGCCACCGCACCGATTGCGCCGACCAGCACGAACTGGCCGGACGCAACGTCCGCTGCGGCGGTGTAATCGAGGATTTTACCCTCTTGGATGAAGTTTTTTGCCATACGATTTTCTCCTGTGTTGAAGGCATAAAAAAAGCGGCCCAGATGTGACTCTGGCCGCCGGGTTAGTTCGGGTTAGGGTTGAGGGTTACGCGCCGGGGTTTTTGTACAGCGTGCGGAAATCAAGCGCGGCTGCTGCCGCGTCGATACGCACCTTGTATTCCACACCATCCACCGTCCAACCATCCTGCTGATCGAGGAACGGCGCTGCTACCCCGTCGAGATAGCCCACCTCAATCGTGTCGTAGATGTTGGGGTCGGCGGCGAGATACCATGCAGTCGTCGATACCTCATCCAGTCGCGCATCCACGATCACTTCATGGGAATCACGCACCGGGTTAGGCACACGGCTGTTGGTATGCGCCGGGTCGGTTTCCGAGGCCATCAGCACCCGTGCCGTATCTTCCAGCGCCGCAGGCGCCAGCAGGTAACTGGTGCGGATGTTCAGCGTAGCCGAACCGTCCTTTTGCTTGCGTACCGCCGTGCGGCCCGCACCGACGCTCGCTGCCGAAATCACGGCACCGGCAGCGGCAAGGTTTTTATGCGTCGCCGCATGGAACAGCGTCACCCCATCCGACATGGTGGGGTTGCTGGTGATGATTTTCCACACAAGATCGCCCACGGTGCGCGAAGCAGCGCGGCCCATCTTGCGCGGAATGTCGGTAAAGGCGGTCAGGTCGTCATTGATGATCGCCTGCCGGGTGATCGCAAACAGCTTGCCGTAAGTCGCAAGCTGGATGTTCTCCCCACGTTCCCCGATAGTGCCGTGCTTGTATTCGCCACCTTCGGGAATCTTGTCGAGGGTTTCAAACACGCCCAGCCCGACACGGCTATGCGCTTTGAAATCGGACAGGTTGCCGACGCGCGTGAACTGCTGGAACACTTCCTCCGCCTCGTCATACCCGCGCAGCATGGCTTTGCGGGCATTGTTTTCGAGCAGTTTGGGGAAGTCGCTGCCGGAGTGCGTAAAGGCACGCGCTACCAGCTCGCGTTTATCCAGCCCGCTTACGCGCACGCCACGCACTTCCAGCGATTTACGCGCCAGCTCAAGCATGGTGTAACCACGGAACTCGGAAGGCTGGTTATCCTTTCCAGAAATACCGGCACGGAAGGCAATCGCATCTTCGGCAGCGCGGGCGAATTTCTCCACCTCGGTCTGGCCCATTTCGATACGTTGCCCGGTCGTGGCCGGTTCTTCACGTTTGCCGATGGCATCCAAGAGCAGCTTGCGGGCCTCGTTCACATCCACGTCCGGGTTATCAAGGCACGCATCGCGCACCTTGTCGTGATCGGTGTGGTTGGTGAATAAGGCGCGGATGTCATCCCGGCGTTTCTTTTCGGCTTCCAGCGCACGTTTTGCGCCTTCGGCCATTGCATCACCGCGCACCGTTTCCAGATCGGGTTGTGCGCGGGTTTGCGGTTCGGTTACAGATGCAGGCATCAGGTTCTCCTTTGGGGTTGGTTGGGGGTTAGGTTCGGGGCTTGCGGCCTCCATTTTCCGGCCAACGCCCACGGTGGCATCGGCAGGAATATCGACCAGCGACACTTCCATCGGCATCCAGCGGATGACGCGGTAAACATCGGGCTTATCTTTGTGTTCTTCGATGAGCTTGCGCTCGACGATGCGGTAGGACACCGACACGTTGCGAAGGATGCCATCGCGCACGTCCTGCCAGATGCCTTCCACCTCGGCGCGTTTGGAAAAGCGTACCTCGGCATAGCCCCGGCCATTTTCCAGCCATGCGCGTTCCACCACGCCGATGCGGTTAGCACGTTCGCTGCGGTCATGGTTATAAAGTACCGGCGCACCATTATTCAGCCGCGCCAGATCCACTTCACTGTTTTCGTGGCCAAGGATTTCCACCCATGCGTCGCTGAAAAAGCTCTGGCGGGTAACGGGTTCTTCCGAAGAAAAAGAAAGCCGCACAAGGCGGCTTTCAGCGTCGAGGATGGAACGGGAGGTTAGCTCAAGCGTTCTCGTCAGTATTTCCGGGTTTTTGTTCGGCATCATCTTCTCCTTCTTTTTCGGGTTGTGGGGCAGCGGCCACCGGCTTGCTGGCGCTACTGCTGAATGTCAGGCCTGCTTCGGCATCCTGTGCGCGTTCCTGCTTGATTTGCTCAAACACGTCCTGCGGGTTGCCACCGCGCTCGCGGATAACCTGCGTGCGCGATTTGAACCCGGCAGATACGGCCAGCTGCTCGGCTTCGCCTTCCTTCTTCGGGTCAATCCACGGCATGGTTGGGCCTTGGAAGCCTGCGTTCCATAGGGTGCGCGGATTAATGCTGCCTTCGGGAATCACCAGCTTGCCCGACAACACCGCCATATCCACGAAGCGTTCCCAGATCGGGCGCACACAGCGTTCAATGAAGTGATCGCGCAACACGCCGTAATGCACGGACTGCTCCACCAATTCCTGCCGCTGGGCGCTGTAGGTGCCGTTGTAATCCTTGGATATGCTCGAATAGCTGGTGCTGGTTCCCGCCGCCACCGCCCGCAGCTGCGAGTTACGGAACTGTTCCAGCATGGCATTGGGCCGGTTGCTGTCGATCATGCCGACTTCTTCACCGGGCAGCAAATTATCGAAAATCATCCCCGGCTGCATCTTGAGCAGGCGATTACCCGCCGTATCGACGCTCTGCGGATTCACCGGCGCGTCGAGGTTCTTCCGCACATAGGCGCAAATGCTCGCCGCTACCTTCGCCGCCAGCCGTTCGGAAAGCTCGTAATCCTTGATGTCCTCCATGCGGGTGAGGACGCTGGCAAAGATGGAAACCCCGCGTGTCTGCGCGATGCGGTCAGTGATTTTCAGGTGGATGATTTTGTCTGCCGGGAAGCGCCGTGTGTCCTGCTTTGTGACAAAATTATGCCGGTCGCCCGGATGCTCTTTGTAGAGGTAAAATGCCACCGGCCTGCGCCATGCGTTTTTCTCCACCCCATGAATGATGCGCTTTTTTGAGTCGCTGTAATCGAAGGGCAGGAAATCCGCCTCCACCAGTTCCAGCGAATACGGAACGGCCGTGCCGTGATTCAGCGTCGCGCCGGTGCCTTCGATATGTTTCACCAGCACTTCGCCATCACGGAACCAGCACCGCGCCAGCAGGCGCAGCATTTGGTTCCAGTGCAATTCCCACGTTACCTCCGGCACGCAAATCCATTCATCCCACAGGTCAAGCAGCTGGTCGTTGATCGCTTTGGCGAGTTCGCCGGTGGCCAGTTTTACCTGCGGTTCCACGGTGATGCCGCGCCCCACGACATTGTTGACGAGACAGTTCAACACGCCGCGTGCCAGGTCGTGGTTCTCATCCAGATAACGGGCTTGCAGGCGTAGGCTTTCCCCGGCGCGTTCCACGATAGCGTCACCGCTTCCGGGGTCGGCCTTAATCTTCCGCAGGCGCGACGGTTGCGCGGCTTCGTAGGCCCGCTGGTTTTTGAGTATCCAACGGGCGGTTTCCCGGCGTAGCGCCGATTCAGGCGATACGAGTTCAATGGCTTTGTCGATTACGTTAAACATCGCTGAAATCCGCTAAAGCTGCTTGTTGGTTCTGATTGGCCGATTGCAGGGTGGCGACGCGGCGCTCCCAGTATTGAATCTGCTCCCGTATTTCCCGTGTATTGGCGAGGGTCAGGCTTCGCCCATTCATGGAATAGCTTTGGCCTTTGGCCACGGCTAAATCCGCCGCAATCCATGCATCGAGCGCGGTTTGCGCCTGCTGTAGTGTCAGTGCCATGTGTGAATCCTTCAGTTAAAGTTCCAATCGTCGTAGCCAATCCAGCCCTCGGTCTTGGTGGCCGTTGGCTCGGCTTCTTGTTTCTTCAGGTTCTGCCGTTCCTGTTCGCTCCGCAGCGCATCCAGATTCGGGTTCAGGATGTGAAGCGCGGCCAGCCCGTACACACGGCAATCCAGCGCCTCGTTGCGTTTGCCTTTGGGCATCACCCACACCCGCGTCGGGTGACCGTTGATAAACTTGGTCTGAATCCGCTCGGCGGTGAGCTGCTGGAAGTATTCCTCCGGGTAGTCAGCTGGGAAATGGCAATAGCCCGGACCCGGCTGGTGGATTTTCAGCCGCGAGTAAATCATCTGCTTGGCCGTATCTGTGCCGAGAGTGAACAGCTTCACGCGCAGCTTATTGGCCTTGCTGAATTTGCTCACCAGCGGTTTGCCTGCCGTGGATGCGCCTTTGATCGCATACACCCGCGCATGTTCCCGGCGTTTGCAGAATTCATAGACTTTCTGCGTATGATGACCGCCCGTGTCCACGCACGCCGCCAGCACAGATAACGTGCCGCCATCGGCACGCGGTATGGTCTGTCCCAGCACTTTGTCGAGGTCTTCCCATACTTTGTTTTGTGCCGGGTCGCCGTGGATGACATGGTATTGCAGCGACCAGCTTTCCTGACCAACGCCCCAGCCAATCACTTCCGCTTCCAGCCGGTCGCCTTGCACGTCCACGCCAGCGGTGATGACCACCACACCATCAGGCGCGACACGTCCCCAGTTTTCCTTGCGCCCCAGCAGGCCGGATGCGTCGATGCCTTCGCTCGCTTCCTTCCACGTTTCTCCAAGGCTGGTATTGACCCACACCTTCAGCGTTTCCGGCAGGCGCTTGGCCTTCAGGAAACTTGTCACCATTTCCGACCAGCGCACCCACGGGCTGTAAAGCTCCGAAATATGAAAGCCTGCAACGCCGTTAAACGGTGCAGATGCCCACCATTCACCCCGCGCCAGCATCCATTGCTTGTCGCTTTCGCCCAGCTTCGCTTGGCAGTGCTCGCACTCGTAATAAGCCGCTTCCGGCTTGGCCTTATCGAACTTCAGCTGCGCCCAGCATAGAACCTGAAACTTTTTGCATTCCGGGCATGGCACATGAAAGCGGCGCATGTCGCTTTGCTGATACCGTGCATCAATCTTGCTTTCGCCCTCGATGGTCGGCGTGCTGGCCGACACCAGCAGCCGGTTCCAAAACGTCGTGGTGCGTTTCTGCGCCAGCGAACCGGGGTCGCCCTCGCTACCTGCTGAGGATGGGTAACGATCTTCCTCATCCAACAGCACGATGCGGATAGGCCTGCTTGCCAGCGACGAAGGGCTGTTCGCTCCCGCCATCGTCAGGTGGCCACCAGTAAACTTTTTGTGCAGCAGCGTGTTGTCGCTGTTGCGGGTTTTTGCATCCTTGAACAAACCGCCGAGCGCCTCGGTGTCACGAATCATCGGCGCGAGGCGGTCTTTGCTCCACGCCTCCGCCATTTCCAACGTCGGCTGGATGAACAGGATGGGCGATGGGTCTTGGTGGACGAAGTAACCGAGGATGTTATTCAGAATCTCGGTTTTGCCGATCTGCGCCGAGGTCATGAATACCACCTCGCGCACGCCGGGTTCGTTCACCGCGTCCATCATGCCCCGCTGGTACGGGGCGCGGTCAGTCCTCCATCTTCCGGGTTCGGCGCTTGCCTCCGGGCTTAGTTTGCGGTGCGCGTCGGCCCATTCGCTCACCGTCAGTTCGGGCGGCGGCATCCACGCGAGCGCCACCTTCCGCCGTACCGTCTGGTAGAATGTCGGCAGGTTCATCATGGCTTTTCGCGAGTTCGGTTAATGCCTCGTAAATGGCGCGTTTCAGGAACCGTTCGATCTCGGCGGGTTCCGTCATCACGGCGATTTGAAAGGCGGTTTTGGTCGGCAGCGCCAGCAGCCGCATCCGGCACGCGCTGATATGTTGGAGCCAATCCGTTTCCACGGTGTCGATCGCCACCAGCTGGCTACGCATGGTGGCTACTTCCAATTCGGTCTTGTCGGCCTGCGCTTTAATCAGGCGGGCGCGTTCGATATGCGTATCCTGCGCGGTGACACCGCTGCCATAAGCGCGTTCTTGCAGATAGCGCACATAGGTCTGCACGCAACGCACCAGATCGTATTTGCCTTTATCCGGCTTGGGAAGGATGCCCTCCCGCGCCAACTGCTGCACCCGTCGCTCGGTTAAGTTTAGAAACCGGGCGATCACCGCGACTTTGTGAAGGATTTGCATAATGGTTTCCTGTCATGACGTGATGACCCATCCTGCAAACTCTCCAAATCGAAACCACTCTGCGGCATCATTACCCAGCATCGCAGGGTCTAGCGGTCGCTGCACCCCTCCGAGTGACAGTTCTTTGGCAATGATTTGCTCTGCATCCACACCGGCAGCCACTTTCCCGGCCAGCGTGAGCCGCCATAGCACGGTGGCCTGATAGCCGGTGGCGGCCTCGCATTTATCCACGATCACGATAGCGCCGCCCGGTTTCAGCGCCGCCCGCAGCTTGGCGATGAATGCCACCCGCGCATCCACCGGCATGAACATCATCACCAGATAGCAGATCGCCACGTCGAACGGCTCGTAGTCGTACCGGCAGGCATCCATCTGGACGAGGTTGTCCTTGCCGGGGCCATCGTACCGGGCGCACATTTCCGCGCTCGGCTCAATCGGCACCAGCCGCGCATGGCGCTGCGATAATGCCGCTTCCAGCGACCGGCCAATATTGCCGGTGGATGCGCCGATGTCATAGACCAGCCCACCTTGCGGGATGTAGTGGCGGGCGATATGCGCCACCGCGCCGGTGACGAGATCATACCACGGCAGCTGCTCACGCACATGAAGATTGAAACCTTTGGCTACCGAGGCGTTCTCGAACGTCCACTCTTTGGGGATGTGGATGGGGCTGTCGGTAATTCTGTCCATTGCTCGTTCTCATAGATTTTTACTGACGGGATGCCGTACTCCGCATACATGGCGTGCGTGCGGGGATTGCTCTCAATCGCGAGGTACTGTGCGTTCCGTCCGTGTTTCGGGAATAAAAGTTCTTCCAGCATGATGCGTTTCGCCTCATGCGGCGGCTTGTGGTAACGGTTAAAATGTGCCTCCTGCGGCACCCATCCCACCTTGAAATACAGGCTATCCAGCGTAGCCTGCCGGTGCATTTCCGGGCGGGCGGTCATCAGGATGGTGTGGTATGGGGCGACCAGACCCACCAGCCAGTTCCGATAGGTTTCATGCTGGATTTGCATGGCGAACGGGCGTTTCTTCTCCAAGCTGTTGGCAACCAGCGTATAATTCAGATCGAGCAGTATAATCATAATTTCATTCCTAGCCGCTGTTCAAAGGCGGTAATGGCTTCCTCCACAAGCCCCATGCGGCTGCCATCAGGATACGGCAGGTCGAACTCAAAAGCGATAGCTGCTTTCAGTCGTTTCGCATTGATAGCCAGCGGCTTAGAGCATACCGCCTGCACGTTACTGTTGCTTTCGTTGACCTGTACCTTGGCGAAGAATTGCTTGAACAGATCGTAGAACTCGCGCTGCGTATGGTACTTCTGCACCTTGGGCGATGTGGCGATGTCGCCCAGCGTAATGCCCGGCTCATAATCCAGCTTGAATAACACCGCGCCGGATTGCCGTTCATTCAGCGAGTGATAGCCACTCAGCTGCTTGAGGTTGATGTGGCTGCTGGCCGATGCCACCGCGTAAAGCCGGGTCGCATCATCCGCCAGCGCCGTGCACAGGCAGGCGATATGTTCACGGTCGGCACTGAACGGCACGCTGTTTAGCACGCTGGAAATGAAGATGGATGACCAGCGCAGCTTGCCCGTGCCGACCGCGTGCAGGAACTCCCGCGCCAGCGCCACGCTTGCCGCCTTGTCGATGTTGTCGCCTTCATCCACCCGGTACGGCTCAAACGGTGTGACGCTGATGCCCAGCTTTCGCAGGATGCGCGTTTCATGCAAGTGGCCCGCGCCGAAGTCCAGCACGCAGCGCCCATGCTGCTTAATCCAGCGTTCGCGGTTGGCCGGGTCGTTGATGTCGAACGCCTTAGTGGTCGAATCGCCCGCTACCGCGAAGATGAATCCACGGCCCAAACTGTTCCGCACTTGGCGCAGGCGCCGGAACGAATTGTGGCGTAGCAGATCCTCGTACCGGCGATGAATGTCAAAATCCATCGACAGGAAGTTGAGCATCGCTTCGGCCAACGCACCTTCGGCATCGGTGACGAATACCACCGGCACCTGTTCCAGTCCCAGTTCCGCGCAGTGTTGCAACCGGCCTATGCCGTTCACCACTCGGTAATCCCGCGTGGCGACAATCGGCATGGCGATGCCCCGGCGCTTGAGCGTCTTGGCGATGTTGAGCGAGTAGTTCTTCCACCGGCCTTTGTTCGCTTTCAGGAACGGGGCGATGGGATGCAGCTTTGCGCCGAGGCAGGGGTAGAACTCCGGCGTATCCACCGCCTTGTCGGGGATGCCTTCCGCGAGCTTTCGTACGTCGGCGGCTTTCAGCTGCTCGTTAATCTTCGCCACCGTGTCGCTTTGTCCCAGGTCGTTCGTGGCGCGGTTAAACACCACGTTCACGCCCTTGCGTTCGGCCAAGTCCATCGACCGGGTGACTTCCAGCGGCACTTGTGTTGCTCCCATGCGGCAGGCGACGTGATGACGCTGGTGGCCGGAGATAATCTCACCGTCCGGCGTGGCATACAGCGGCAGCAGGAAGCCCAGCTTACGCAAGGAAAGCTCGATCAGGTCGAGGCGTTCCGGGTCGGCCACGCGCGGGTTGTAGGTGGAGGGTTCAATCTCTGTGACATTGACGAGTTTCATAAGCCTAGCCTGCGTTTCAGTTCTTCGACGATTTCCTTTTTCTCGAACCCGACCGATTGCTTGATGGATTCCAGCCATTCGAGATATTGCTCGCGCTTGATCGGGAAGCTGTAGGCTCCGATGCGGGCAGTGGTATCGGCTTCCTCGATGTCGTCGTTTTCGTCATCGCCAAAACCATCTTCCAGCAGGCCATCCACGGCGGCCTTGATGTCCCGTATTTCTTCATCGTTGAACCCCAATAGTTCTGCGCTAAACGCCGCTTCCTCCAACTCGACGATCTCAAGCTGCAGAAGCGCCTTGTCCCATTCCGATTCCTCGCCCACACGGTTGTCCGTGATGCGATAGGCTTTGATTTGCTCCGGCGTGAGTTCGGCGGCGATATGCACCGGCACTTTCTTCAAGCCAAGCCGCTTTGCCGCTTCGTATCGGACATGGCCGACCACGATCACGTTCTCTGCATCGACCACAATGGGCTGGCGGAAGCCGAACTCCTTGATGGAAGCCGCGACCTTATCAATCGCGTGCGCGTTTATCCTTGGGTTCCGGGCGTAGGGAAGCACCTGCGCCAGCGGCATCAGTTCAATTTTCATAAGACCATCCATTTCGTTTTTTTGACCAACCCATTTCGTTTTTTGATTTCTGGATGCCGTTGATATTCCTCAATAACAGCACCTAAAAAACGAAACGAAACGCACTTTCCAGCTCTGTCCCTAGCGAAATCCCGCGCTCGCGGCGTACCCGTAGAGGGTGGTCGGGAAGGACCCGCCGCCGCGCCGGTCGAGGGCGCGGCGGCAGGCGGGCGCTGCGGGGGCCGAGGGCAGTCATGGGGGTGTGACCACTCGCCACCGGGGAAGCGCCGCTACAGGGGCCGTTGCCGGGGCGCTGCGGCCTAGCCCCTGTGAAGGGGCAGGCGTAGCAGGCCATGCCGCGCATCGGCGCGACCCTGTTCAAGCCACTGTAATACTTGAGAAAAGACCATTGATTGCAGGTGGAGGTCTGTTATCGTTCCGCCTGATAACCAACTGTTCTTGAAGGATAAACAAAGGATGCAGGCCACCGACCACGCTAAGCAATTTCGTAAAGCCTTTGACCGCCTGTCATATCGCCGCAGTTGGCATGATGCCTTCCGCGACTTCGTAGAGATCGCCGCCTGTACCGTCCATCAAGAGCCATACTTTTATGGCCATCTGGACAAGGATGCCGACTATGAGCGCATCGAGCAGCGTTACCTCGACACCATCAAGAAATACACGCCCGACGAAATAGAGCAGATTGTGACGCTCTACAGCACTGCGCTCATGGCCCTACGCGCCGACCACGTGGATTTCCTCGGCCAGCAATACATGGACTTGGAAGTCCACAATAAGCACAACGGCGAGTTCTTCACGCCCAGCAGCGTGAGCCGCATGATGGCGCAAATGCAGATGCACGGCATTGGCAAACACATCGCCGCCAAGGGTTACGTCACGCTTCAAGAACCGGCTTGCGGTGCAGGCGTGATGGTCATTGAAGCCGCCAACGTCATCCGCGAGGAAGGCCACGATCCCTGCGTATCCATGCTGTTCCAAGCCATCGACATCAACCGCACCTGCTTCAATATGGCGTATTTCCAGCTATCGGCGCTGCGCCTGCCGGGGGTGGTCGTTCATGGCGACACCCTCCACATGGAGCAATGGGAAGCCCGCGCCACCCCGCAATGGAAGATGATGCAGAAGCACGGCATTTCCGCCGCGCTACTCCCCGATGCCATCCAGCCGATCACACCGGCGCAAACAACCCTGAACCTATGAGGCCCATCATGCTCGACACACACGCTACCACCACTAAAATCGCCGCCCTGAATGACCGGCTACGCCAGACCTATTGGGGCGGCAAAGTCATGACGACACCCGGCATCAACGACCTGCCGGAAGATACGCAGCTTGCGATCTTCCGCGCCGTGATGGAGTACGACGATTTCACCGACAAGAACGACCCGCATGGTGAGCATGATTTTGGCAAGGTAGTCGTCGCCGGTTTGTCCTGCTTCTGGAAAATCGACTATTACGATCACACCCTGACGTATGCTTCCGAAGACCCGACTAACCCTGATGTCACCACCCGCGTCCTGACGATCATGCAGGCCAGCGAGTATTAAGCTATTTACCTTTTAGCGTGACGGTTGCCTATATCTCTATGCGGCTTTTTCAAGCTCTTGACGGGGGCCGAAGAACTCAAAATGCACCTGCGATGCGGGTATGCCCCATTATATCAGATCGTGATAAATGCCAACCATGAACGGCTGCGGCCCGCAGAAATAATAATCCGCATCACGCGCAGAAAGTAACCCTTCCAGATATTCCGCAGTGACAAGGCCAGTGCTGGCGCTTCCTGTGCGCTGTCCAGCATCGCTGTAGCGGTTATAGGCTTTGAGGTTGCCATGCTGCGCAGCAAGCGCGGCTACTGTTTTACCAAAGGCCTGCACGTTTTCATTCAGAACCGCGTGGACAAATACAATTTCCCGTTTCGGGAAAGCATCGAGCGCGGAAAGCAGGATGCTCATGATCGGCGTGATGCCCACGCCTGCGGCAAGCAGCACCAGAGGGCGTTCATGCTTTTCGGTCACGTCGAGGAAGAACTCTCCGCATGGTGGCGCGATTTCCACGGTGTCGCCTGCTTCAATTTTATCGTGCAGCAGATTGGAAACATAGCCTTGTGGGGTGTTTGCTTCCGGCGGCACTTCGCGCTTCACGCTGATGCGGAAATGCGGCTGTCCCGGTTTATCCGACAGGCTGTAATTGCGCATGGTGGTTGAACCTTCCGGCGTTTGCGCGCGCACGGTAATGTACTGTCCCGGCTTAAATGCAGGAAGCGGAGCGCCATCGGCAGCAACCAGATAGAACGAGGTAATGATGTCGCTCTCCTTTTCCTTGCGACTGACACGGAATTGCTTGAAGCCTTCCCAGCCACCCGGCATTTTAGCGTTCTCATCGTAAATCTGCTTCTCGCGGCCAATCAGAATATCGGCTAGGAATCCATACGCAGCAGCCCATGCGTTGATAATGTCGTCGGTTGCCGCTTCGCCCAGCACTTCGCGGATGGAAGCCAGTAGGTTTTCACCGACGATCGGGTAATGCTCCGGCTTAATCATCAGTGAGGCGTGTTTCTGTGCGATCAACTCCACCGCGCCGCCCAGTACCTCCAAATTATCAATATTGGCGGCATAGGCGGCAATCGCACCCGCCAGTGCGCGTTGCTGCTTACCAGCGGTCTGGTGCGCTGGATTGAAAAAAGGCGCTACCTCTGGGTTATGCTTGAACATGCGCTTGTAGAAATGCTTGGTCAGGGTTTCGCCATGCTCCTGCAAAACTGGGGCGGTGGATTTAACAATGGCAATGGTTTTATCGTCTAACATGGCATCTCCCTTATAATATGTAGATTAAATACATATTATGTTTATAATCTCTTTCAGTAATTTACAAGGTGATTATGCAGCTCACTCAATTTACCGATTACGGCTTACGAAGCCTGATGTATCTGGCCGCCCAACCAGACAGGTTGTGCAGCGTGCGTGAGATTGCCGAGCATTACGGCATATCCAGAAACCATCTGGTCAAGGTAGTGCATCGCCTTGCCCAGCTCGGTTTTGTCACCAGCAGTAAAGGTAAAGGCGGCGGCATCCGGCTGGCCTGTGAGCCGCAAGCTCTGCGCCTCGGTGATCTGGTGTTAGCATTGGAGCCCAATATGCATTTGGTCGAATGCTTCAACCGCGATACCAATACCTGCACGGTCGTAAACACCTGTGTGTTGAAGCATTTTCTGGCAGATGCAAATAAGGCGTTCGTCAAAATGCTTAATGAGCGCACACTAAAAGATACCATACTGGAACCCGGCACGCATACCAGCATGGATTAACGCCGGATGCGTGACAGATAGAAGGCGAGATTATTCAGAAACTCCGGGTTAAACCGTTCTTTCACGCGATTGTTCATCACTGCCGCGTTCTCTTGCTGCTTGAACAGCTGCATGATGCCGGGGCCAAACATCAATTTCAGCGGCAGCCGCTTCCCCGTTTTCCGCAGGTATATCTCGGTTTTGCTCGATCCTTTCTTGCGCGGGGCAATGAACGCATCCGTATAGGTGCGCGTCTTGCCCCATGCCTTCGCCTTCACCGGCCCGCGCTTGCCTCCGGGCTGCTGCGTCGGCTTGCGCGACCCAATCACGAACTCGATCAGATGCAGGGGCCGGTCGCTTGCCACCAGTGTCACCCACAGGCGTTTGAAGTTGGCGCGGCGTATCTCGATGCGCCGTTTTACCCCAGCTTGCCTGCTACCCATCTGCGGGGCGATGTGGCGGGCGCTGGCGACCGCAGTGCTATCCGCTACCCGGTTTAGCGTCCGCACCGTTGCCTCCGGCACAACATGCTTTTCTAGGGCCGTGAGGCCACGCCGCAGCGATTTCAGGTCGCGCTCCACCGATACGTCGAACGTCATGGCACTCATCCTCCAACAAATTATGCAGCTACTGATAGTGGTTGCCACTGGAAGGTTTTGCCATCCAGCGCGGGCGGGGACTTGTAAATCTCGGCCCAGTCTTTTATAACCACCTGTAATTGCTCCAAGCGGTTCAAGTTTAGTCCGCGCCGGAGCACCATTATAAGCATAACGTCCTGCTCGGGGCATCGCTACGAAGAACCCTAGGGCGCGCGTGTATCGCGCGCATGGAAACTGCGTGGCCGAGTGTCGTCCCGATCATACATTTCAGAGCCTGAATGGCTATGAAGGAGAATCTTGCCATGCGTACAAAAACCGTTCTTGAGGCTGCGGATGCTGCCATCATCATTGATGCCGCGAAAAAAGAAGCGGTGGCGCATGGCTGGAAGGTAAGTATCGCCGTGGTCGATGAGGCTGGCTACCTGCTGCATCTGGAACGGCAGGACGGTGCGCCGCTGCAATCCCCGGAAATTGCCACGGGTAAAGCGCGCACTGCCGCCATCGGCCGCGTGCCGACCAAAGCGCTGGAAGATGTGGTAAGAGAGCGCCCTGCCGTGGCGTTGATGCCGGGGCGTTTACCCATTCAGGGTGGGGTGCCACTGATCCTGGATGGTGAAGTGATTGGCGGCGTTGGTGTATCGGGTGTTAAAAGCCACGAAGATGAAATTGTCGCCGAAGCGGGCCGCAAGGTGTTGCTTGGCTAGTCAAATACCTGCCGGAACATAAGGCGCTAGCGGTTGTAGCAGTGATTTTTACATACGTTGCTGTTGTCGGTCGAGCTACCTGCTGCTTCCAGAAGCTCGTGGCGTTCTGCATATCGCCGAGCAGGGGGAAATACGTGTCCCGGAAGGTTTGTGCCGCGGTAACGTGATGGGTGAATATTCGGTAGAAAATGCGCGCCACTCAGCGGTGCGGATTAAGGATTGCCATGCCAGGGGGGCTGCCAGTTAGAAGCCCCGCGATGACGCAGATGATCGATCGTTCGATAAGGCGGAAGGCGCGTATATTGCGGGCTCTTAAGTGTATGGTGAATCATGGCATTTGCAGACCTCTTGCGCAAACGAGGAAATGCTAAGTAAAAACCCCTTGCCGGTTAAGGCAGGCTGTGGTTTATCGCGCCCTCATTGTTCGTATTTGTTAACTGTAGAGTATCCCATGCAAATCACTGCGAAAGAATCTTCCGGCCTCACCCATAGCTTCGCCGTTGTCGTGCCCGCGGCCGACATTGAAGCGCAAATGGAAACCGAATTGCAATCCATTCAGGGTAAAGTGAAGATCCCTGGCTTCCGCCCCGGTAAAGTGCCGATGAATGTGATGAAACAGAAATATGGCCGCGACGTGATGGGCGATGTGCTGCAAAACAGCATTAATAACGCCACCCGCAAGTTGATCGAAGATAAGAAGCTGCGTCCGGCCATGCAGCCGGATATCAAAATCACCAGCTTTGAAGAAGGCAAAGACCTTGCGTTCGATATCGAAATGGAAGTCATGCCCGAACTGCCCACCACCGATTACAGCAAGCTGAGCGTGGATGAGCTGACCTTCGACGTGCCGGATTCGGAGATCGAGGAAAGCCTGCAGCGCCTTGCCAAATCGCGCCAGCACCCGCACAAGAAAGAGGGCAACGCTGAAAACGGTGATGTGGTAAAAATCGACTTCCTCGGTAAACGCGATGGCGTGCCGTTCGCCGGTGGCGAAGGCAAGGGCTTCCAGCTCGAGCTTGGCTCGGGCCAGTTCATTCCGGGCTTTGAAGAGCAACTGATCGGCCTTGGTGCCGGCGACAGCAAAACCATTGCGGTGACCTTCCCCGAGCAATACCACAGCGCCGAGCTGGCTGGCCAGCCCGTGACCTTCGACGTGACGGTGCATGAAGTGGCCTACCTGCATGTGCCTGAAATCACCGACAAGCTGGCGGAAGGTCTGGGCTTCCAGAACCTGGAAGCGCTGAAGAAAGCCATCCATGGCCAGATCTCGGCGGAATTCCAGCGTGCCGCGCGCGGCAAGGCGAAAAAGCAACTGTTCGACCTGCTGGATAAGCAACTGAAGCTCGAGCTGCCGCAGAAAATGCTGAAAGCCGAGTTCGACTCGATCTGGCAACAGGTGGAGCAGGCCAAGAAATCCGGCGACGAAGAGCTGAAGAACAAGTCGGAAGACGAGCTGAAGAAAGAATACGAAGCCATCGCGGCGCGCCGCGTGAAGCTTGGCATCCTGCTCAGCGAAATTGGCCGTACCAACAACCTCAGCATCAGCCGCGAAGAGCTTTCGGCGGCGGTGATGGAGCAGGCCCGAAACTATCCCGGCCAGGAAGACAAAGTCTTCGAGTTCTACCGCAAGAATCCGCAGCAGGTTGATGAATTAAAAGGCCCGATTCTTGAAGAGAAAGCGGTCGATTGGCTGCTGGGCCAGGTGAATCGCACGCCGAAGCCGACCACCATCGACGCGTTGATGAAAGAAGAAGAGGCGGCGTAAGGCGATCCTTCGCCCGCACGATGCATGGAAAGCCCCGCCGGTGACGGCGGGGCTTTTTGTTTGGTTGCGATGCCGTGCAATTCCGATAAGCTTGGAAAAAAACAGGATCTTTTATGAACACGCCACCGATCGACCAGATTCCCACCATTCGTGTGACGGCGATGCCCGCCGACACCAATGCCAATGGCGACATTTTTGGTGGGTGGCTGTTATCGCAAATGGATTTGGCCGGTGCTAGCCTTGCGGCGGATATCTCCTGCGGGCGCGTGGCCACTGTCCGCGTGGAGGGGATGACGTTTCTTGCGCCGGTATCTGTGGGTGATGAGGTAAGTATTTTTACCAGGCTGCTTAGCACCGGGCGCACCAGCATGAAGATCGACATTGTGGCGTTTCGTCGTCACCGTGCACAGCGTGAATCGGTAAAGGTGACGGAAGGCCAGTTTATTTACGTGGCGATCGACGACAACAAGCAGTCGCGCCCACTGCCGGGGAAGCAATAGCCAGCCGCCTTACGGCATCAACTCAAGGGCAAGATTACAGTTGGTCGCGGTTTCCGTGAGGATATAGCTGTTATTGCTGGTGGTAAAGCAAAGCGGAGTGCCGCCGGCCATGTCATACGCCTGCGCGATGAGCTTCCCGCTCATGGGCTTGCCGTCATCGAGCTTAGTGTCCATGTTCCAGACTTCTTCGGCGATGAAGGTGCCGCAATCATTGTGCTGGCTGCTGCTGGTGTTTAACTGCGCGGTGTTGCAGACCATCATGGCGGCATAGAGTCGGCCGCGCATCCACGTATCAATGTTGTAGTTGCCGCCACCGGAAGAATTCCACGGGCCGGTCATGAACATGGCTTTGGTGGGCGCACGTTTAATGGCGGGCAGCCCTATGTTGGGCACGTTGGTGCCTGTGTAGGCCTGCGTGAGCCCGGCCAGCCCCAGATGCACGAAATAGTTGCGGCGCTCGCCGTCATACATCGATTGATCCGGCGAATCGATGCCATAGCTTCCGGCGGAGGCGGTTTCCACTTTGCCGTTGCCATTGCCATCGACGGCACCCGTCCAGAAGCGGCTCGCGATGTTGAAATCGCCGGGAATGCTGAAATATTTATCCTGGAACATGGCGAGCTGCTGCTGGCTGTCGGTCAATTGTTTCACGGTCGCCCGTAATTCCGCCGCGCGGATAAGCGATTGCCCGGCCAGAATGCCCCCGGCAAGCAGGCCGAGGATAACCAGCACGATTGAAAGTTCGATCAGGGAAAAACCCGCTCGTTTTTGCGTGCTATTTTGTACGGGTGTCATCCTGATATCCTGCCGTGTTTATGTGGTATTCTTTCAGTAAGTGGGAGACGTTCTATGAAATGTGCAATGCATGTAGAATAAAACGTTAGTAGCTTGTCGTAATCATCAGAGAGCAGTTTTTTCCCGTATTGGCCAGCGCGTAATCGGACGTGCTTTGCACGGAAACCGATGTCGATGCGTCTTGATTGGTGCAGCCGGTGCTGGTGGTGTTTCCATCGCGTTCCAATGTCCGCACCGATCCATACGAAGGCCGACCATCGTCGAATTTCTTGTCGATGTTCCATGCTTCCTCGGGTTTTAAAATGGGATCAAACGCTACGTTGCCGCTGACGCCGCCGAAGAAAAAGAAGTTGCCGTAACTACCCTCGAAATACGTGGGGTCGCTGATGACCATGGGGGCGGTGAAGGCGTAAATGCTCCAGCCCGCATTACTCAGTTTGCTGGCAGGGATGTTCCAGTTCAAGCGCGAGCCGGGCGAGGTCGCCATGCTGCTGGAATTGGCCACACCACTGTAGTTTCCTTCAATCAGCCCCGCATTAGCCATGTGCTGCCACGCGCGGAAAATCTCGTTGGAATTGGCTGCCTGATCCGGGCGGATAAGGCCGTTGCCGTCGCCGTCGCAGGTGGCGGCGCCGGTGCTGGGTGTTGCGCTGGTGCCGGGGCAGGCACTGGCCGTGCCCCAGAATTTGGTGGCGGTCGCCATATCGCCGGGCAGGGCGAAGTATTTGTCGCGGAAGGCGCCAACGGCGGTGGTATAGCGCTGGTACTCAGCGTTCACAGCCCGCAATTCGGCTGCGCGGATGAGGCTTTGGCCTGCAAGGATGCCGCCAGTGAGCAGGCCAAGGATGACCAATACGATCGAAAGTTCGATCAGGGAAAAGCCATTCAAGGGGCGCTGTCGCATAATTTTTACCATGAAAGAATGGTATAAGAAGAACCTGATTCTGCCATAAAATATTTAAAAAACTATTTAAAATGTGGGTATTGCCAACCGTGTGGGGGATTGCGGCGTGGCCCAAATGCCGCAGGCGCGGGGATAAAACCGAGCAAGTTCAAGAAACTCTCCTGCCATGCCTTGACCACCCCCTAGCGCCTCGGGCAGCTTTAACCTATCTACACTCATACACAGTAACGGAGTATTCCATGATTCATTCCCGCGGCGACATGCTCGATGCCTACCACGAGCGCCTTGGCTCGCCCGAAAAAGCCGCCCTCGTACCGATGGTGATCGAACAGTCCTCGCGCGGCGAACGCAGCTTCGATATCTACTCGCGCCTGCTGCGTGAACGCATCGTGTTCCTCACCGGCGAGGTGGAAGACCATATGTGCTCGCTGATCGTGGCGCAGCTGCTGTTCCTCGAGTCGGAAAACCCCGATAAGGAAATCTCGCTCTACATTAACTCGCCGGGCGGCGTGGTCACGGCAGGCCTGTCGGTTTACGACACCATGCAATACATTAAGCCGAAAGTCGGCACGCTGTGCATCGGCCAGGCGGCCAGCATGGGCTCGCTGCTGCTCACCGCCGGGGAGCCCGGCATGCGCTTCGCTACGCCGAACGCCCGTATCATGATCCACCAGCCGAGCGGTGGTTTCCGCGGCCAGGCGAGCGATATCGAGATTCATGCGCAGGAAATCATCAACCTGCGTCACCGCCTGAACAATATTTACGTGAAACACACCGGCCAGAAATTGCCGGTGATCGAGAAGGCGATGGATCGCGACAACTTCATGTCGGCGGAAACGGCACAGAAATTCGGCTTGATCGATACGATCGTCGAGAGCCGTGCGGAAGTCGAAAAGAAGAAAAAATAAGCCGGGGCAGGGGAAAACCCCCGATCTGGTACGAAAATTGAATTGAGTATGTTATACTCGCAACAAAGGATGCACGCATGAGTAAGCCGCGCGAAACGAAAACCACCCGCTATTGCAGCTTCTGCGGCAAAAGCGAACATGAGGTGCGCAAGCTGATTGCGGGCCCGACCGTGTTTATCTGCGATGAATGCGTCGAGCTTTGCGTCGACATCATCCGCACCGCTGACAAATCGCCAGCGACGGAAACGACCGGCGAACAGCTCGTCACGCCGCAGCAGATCCGCAAAGTGCTCGACGATTATGTGATCGGCCAGACGCGCGCCAAGAAGGTGCTGTCGGTGGCGGTTCACAACCACTACAAGCGCGTGGCGCTGATGGAGAAATCCTCGGAAGTGGAAATCGCCAAATCGAACATCCTGATCGTTGGGCCGACCGGCTCGGGCAAAACCCTGCTGGCGCAAACGCTGGCGCGCATCCTCGATGTGCCGTTCACCATGGCCGACGCCACCACCCTGACCGAAGCCGGTTACGTGGGCGAGGACGTGGAAAACATCATCCTTCGCCTGCTGCAGGCGGCCGACTACAACGTCGAGCGCGCGCAGAAGGGCATCGTCTATATCGATGAGGTGGATAAAATCAGCCGCAAATCGGAAAACCCCTCGATCACCCGCGACGTGAGCGGTGAGGGCGTGCAACAGGCGTTGCTGAAAATCATGGAAGGCACGGTTGCCAGCGTTCCGCCGCAAGGGGGCCGCAAGCACCCGCAGCAGGAATTCCTGCAGGTCGATACCAGCAACATCCTGTTCATCTGTGGCGGTGCGTTTGCCGGCATCGAGAAAATCATCGCCCGTCGCCAAAAAGGCACCGGCATTGGTTTCGGCGCCGATGTGCGCAACTCCGACGAGGCAAAGCCCGGCGAAATGTTCAAGCTGCTGGAGCCGGAAGATTTGTTGAAATTCGGGTTGATCCCGGAATTCATCGGCCGCCTGCCGGTGATCGCCACGCTCGAAGACCTCGACGAAGCGGCGCTCAAGAACATTCTCACCGAGCCGAAAAACGCGCTCACCAAGCAATACAAGAAAATGTTCGAGATGGAAGGCGTGGACCTGACCTTCACCGACGAC
>JBIISI010000023.1:0-24469 GCA_044341105.1 Rickettsiales bacterium
CGTGATCGCCTCGCAATCCTCGCTGGCGGTCGCCGCCATGTTCGACCCCACCAGCGGCGCGCAATCGCCGGTCGTGGCCAACCTTCTCTCGCTCACCGCCATCACGCTGTTTTTCACCCTCGACCTGCATCATCTGGTGCTGGCGGCGCTGGTGCAGAGCTACGAAGTGTTCGCCCCCGGCGCGCTGCCCTCGGCGCAGGACATGAACATCCTGCATCTGCGCATGGTGGCCGATGCCTTCGCCCTCGGCGTGGCGCTTGCCGGGCCGCATATTGTGTTCTCGCTGCTATTCTACCTCGCCGGCGGGCTGATGACGCGCCTCATGCCCAACTTTCAGGTTTTTTTCGTGATGATGAGCCCGCAGATCATGATCGCCTTCTTTCTGCTGATGGCGCTGTGCGGCACCATGCTGCCCATCTTCAGCAACTACCTCGAGAACCAGTACCTCAACTTCGTTCACACCAACCAGTGATGCCCCGATAGGAAAATCCCGTGTCCGAAGACAATGATGACAGCTCCAAAACCGAAGAGCCTTCCCACAAGAAGCTCGAGGATGCGCGCAAGAAAGGGCAGTTTGCCAGCACGCGCGAGCTGAACCATTTTTTCATTATGCTGGCCCTCGCCTTCTTTATCTTCGTGCTGGCGCCGGGTGTCGGTAAAAACACGCTGGGGCTGCTTGCCCCCTTCATCACCCAGCCCGACCAGATGGAAATCAGCGGTGCCTCCCTCACCTACCTGATCCGCCGGGTGGGGTTTGGCTTCCTCTTCATTCTCGCGCTGCCGCTGCTGGCCACGTGGGTGGCCGCCATCGCGCCCTCGGTGGTGCAGAATAAATGGACCTTTTCAACCGAGAGCATCAAACCGAAATTCAGCAAACTCTCGCCGCTTTCCGGCATGAAGCGCCTGTTCGGCATGAAGGCGCTGATCGAGTTCGGCAAAAACCTGCTGAAGGTCACCGTCATCGGCATCATTTGCGGCATGATTATCCTGCCTTACCGTCACCAGCTCTATGGGGTGGCCGCCATGCAGAAGGCCGAAATGCTCGCCTTCACCCAGCATATCGCCGGGAAAGTGCTGATCGGCGCCTGCATCCTCATGTTCCTGCTCTCGATCGGCGATTATTTCCTGCAGCGTTTTATCTTCCTGAAATCCATGCGCATGACCAAGCAGGAACTGAAAGACGAGTACAAGCAGCAGGAAGGCGACCCGCATGTGAAGCAGAAGCTGAAAGCCATTCGCCGCGAAAAAGCCAAGCAGCGCATGATGGCCAACGTGCCCAAAGCCGATGTGATCGTGACCAACCCCACCCACTATGCCGTCGCGCTGCGCTACGATGCCACCACCATGCAGGCACCCACCGTCGTCGCCAAAGGCACCGACGACGTGGCCGGGCGCATCCGCGACCTTGCGACGCAGAACAAAATCCCCATCGTGCGCAATCCGCCGCTGGCGCGCGTGCTCTACGACACCGCCGAGCTGGATGAAACCATCCCCGCCGAGCATTTCGCTGCGGTGGCGAAAATCATCGGCTATGTCTACAAACTCAAAGGCAAAACCCTACCCAAAGCGGGCGGGCCGAACGGTAAAATGACGCTCAACATGCCCGGTGGTAAGAAAAAATAGCCGCCCACGGCCCCGGCGCTCAAGATTTAGTTGCCAACGCCCCGTGGCCGCGTAAGCTGGCCGGCATTAGGGAGCATGCATGCGTTTTAGCGATTCGGATTACACCAGCCCCGGCCAACTTGATTTTGTGCCGCGTGAGCGTCGTAACCATATCTGGCGCATCATCATCGCCTTTGCGATTACCATTGCGCTGATTTTTATCCTCAGCTTCGCCCCCAACAGTGTGGGCGGCCGCACCATGGCGGGCCTCATCTCCATGGGCGTCATCATGGTGCTGTGTTTCTACGTGGTGTTCCGCAAGCAGCAGAACCTCGACCTCGTCATGAACACCGAATACGAAAACATGCTGTTTGCGCAGGCGGCGGCGCTGGGTTCCAGCTTCTGCCTGTTCGTGCGCCGCGACGGCACCATCACCTACGCCGATGACGGGCTGCGCAAACTGTTCCCGCATGTCATCTACAGCGAGAGCCAGGCGCTGGAAGGTATTTTTGAACAGGGCGGCGTGCGCAAGACCGACCGCGAGCGCATCATGGCGTCCATCTATAGCGGCACCAGCGACCGGCTGGTTTTCCCGCTTAAACAACGCGACGGCAGCACGCAGGACTACATCCTCACGCTCGATGCCCTGCCCCGCCCGGCAGGCTACATGGTCATTCGTGGCCGCGAATACCTCGATGCCCGCACCGGCACGCAGGTGCTGCCCGACATGCTGCGCTCCACCTCGGCCGAGCGCATCGACCACCTGCTGAACACCACGCCCGTCGCCCACTACATTACCGACGGCTTTGGCCGACTCGAATATGTAACGCCGGCGTTGGAGAAAATGCTCGGCTATACCGGCGGCGAAATGCTCCATAGCCGCATGGCCGTGCAGCACATCCTGTTCCAGATCAACGGCCACCCGATTGGTGACGATTACACCATCGCCGAAGCCCATGGCACCGCCACGCTGCAAAAAAAACAAGGCGCGCTGCTGGAAGTGGTGATGCAACAGGCGCTGCTGCGCGATAGCACCGGCAAGATTATCGGCGCCAGCGGCACATTCATTCTGTAAGGCTCGGCCATGCCGCATCGTTTTTCGTCCAACCGCCCATCCGGCCTCGATATTAACGAATTTATCGAGCAATCGCCGCTGGCCATTGTGCGGCTGAACGCCCAATGCGACGTGGTCGAGGCGAATGCCGCCTTCCGCCGCCTCATCCACGATGAATTACCGGCCCATGCCGTCAAGCTCACCGACTTCCTCGACAGCGAGGACAAACCCCGCCTCACCGAAGCGATCGACAAATTGCTCGGCGACGACAAGGAAATCCAGCCGCTCTCCATGACCATGCGCCTGAAGGACAATGCCGCGGTGATGGTGGTCTGCCACATCACGCTCATGCGCCCGCCGGGCTTCGAGCCCGTCATCGTGCTGCACATGATCGACCAGACCGAGCAGAAGAACCTCGAGATGCGCTTTGCCCACAGCCAGAAAATGCAGGCCGTGGGCCAGCTCGCGGGCGGTGTGGCACACGATTTCAACAACCTGCTCACCGCCATGATCGGCTTTTGCGACCTGCTGCTCATGCGCCACCCCGCTGGCGAGCCGAGCTTCGCCGACATCATGCAGATCAAGCAGAACGCCAATCGCGCGGCCAACCTCGTGCGCCAGCTGCTCGCCTTCTCGCGCCGCCAGACCCTGCAGCCCAAAAATATCGACATCACCGATTTGCTGGCCGAACTCTCGAACCTCATTCGCCGCCTAATCGGCGAAAACATCGAGATGAAAATGCAGCATGGCCGCGATATCGGCCTCGTGCGCGCCGACCAGGGCCAGCTCGAACAGGTCATCATCAACCTCGCGGTAAACGCGCGTGACGCCATGAAGCAAGGCGGCCAGCTCACCATCCGCACCAGCAATGTCAGCATTGCCGGGCCCGAATCGCTGCCCGCCGGCGTGATCGCCCCCACCGACGACGACGTGATTACCGCCGGCGATTATGTGCTGGTGGAAGTCGAAGACAGCGGCACCGGCATTCGCCCCGAAATCGTCAAATCCATCTTCGAGCCGTTCTTCAGCACCAAGGAAGTCGGCTCCGGCACCGGCCTCGGCCTCTCCACCTGCTACGGCATCATCAAACAGTCCGGCGGCTATGTTTACGTGAAGACCGAGCTTGGCGTCGGCACCAACTTCATGATCTACTTCAAACGCATCAACGAAACCGAGCAGGCGCGCCCCGTCGAGGTGAGCGAGGAAAAAGCCTCGGCCGACCTCACCGGCCGCGCCACCATCATGCTGGTGGAAGACGAAACCCCCGTGCGCATTTTCGCCGCCCGCGCCCTGCGCAACAAGGGCTACGAAGTGCTGGAAGCCGATTCCGGCGAATCCGCGATCGACGTATTCAGCAACCATCAAGGCGAGATCGACATCATCATCTCCGACGTGGTGATGCCCGGCATGAACGGCCCGAAAATGATCGGCACCCTGCATGAAAACTACGCCGAACGCATGAAATCGGTCAAAGTCGTCTTCATTTCCGGCTACGCTGAAGACGCCTTCGTCGACACCTACGGCAACGAGCGCGAATTCAACTTCCTGCCAAAACCCTTCACCCTGAAGCAACTGGCCAGCAAAGTGAAAGAAGTGATGGACGGCAAACCGGGCGAATAATTCGTACGCCGCATTTTTGCACTTGATTTATGTCCCAAAAATCATTAGGCAGCAGGAATACGCTGTTTGCGGGGGATAATTCATGCGTTGGCATTGAGTCCAGCTCCCCATGCGATTAGCCTCGCCCGATCATTGATGCCACGACAGGAGCACCCCATGGCCAAAACCGACACCAAAGCCACTTCCCCGCAATCTTCGGACAAGAAAAAAGCGCTCGATAGCGCGCTGGCACAGATCGAGAAAACCTTCGGCAAAGGCTCCATCATGAAGCTCTCCAGCCAGGAGCAAATGACGGTGGAAACCATCTCGACCGGCTCGCTCGGGCTCGACATTGCGCTTGGCGTAGGCGGCATTCCCAAAGGCCGCGTGATCGAGATTTACGGGCCGGAAAGCTCGGGCAAAACCACCCTCACCCTGCATTGCATCGCCGAGTGCCAAAAACAGGGCGGCACCTGCGCATTCGTCGATGCCGAACACGCACTCGACCCCGCCTACGCCAAAAAACTCGGCGTGAATGTCGATGAACTCCTCATCTCACAGCCCGATTCGGGGGAGCAGGCGCTTGAAATCGCCGACACGCTGGTGCGCTCCGGCGCGATCGACATGGTGATCATCGATTCGGTCGCCGCCCTCGTACCGAAGGCCGAGCTGGAAGGCGAAATGGGCGAAGCCACCATGGGCGCGCAAGCCCGCCTCATGAGCCAGGCACTGCGCAAACTCACCGGCACCATCAGCCGCACGCAGTGCACCGTCATCTTCATCAACCAGATCCGCCAGAAAATCGGTGTCATGTTTGGCAACCCCGAAACCACCACCGGCGGCAACGCCCTGAAATTCTATGCTTCGGTGCGCATGGATATCCGCCGCATCGGCGCGCTGAAAGACAAAGACGAAGTGGTGGGCAACCTCACCCGCGTGAAAGTGGTAAAAAACAAAGTCTCGCCGCCGTTCAAAACCGTCGATTTCGACATTCTCTACGGTCAGGGCATCAGCAAGGAAGGCGAGCTGATCGATATGGGCATCAAAGCCGGGGTAGTCGAAAAATCCGGCAGTTGGTTCAACTATGGCGACCAGCGCATCGGCCAGGGTAAAGAAAACGCCCGCCAGTTCCTGAAGGACAACAAAAAAGCCGCTGAGGAAATCGAAAAGAAAATCCGCGCCAAAGCGGGTGCGGTGGCTGCCGCGCTCGAAGGCCCCGCCAGCGAATACGCCGATGAAGACGGCGCCGCCCCGGCCGACGCAGCCTAATGTTCGTTGGCAAGAAATTGCCTGAGCTCCCCGTGCCCGACGGCGTGCACAGCGCCGCGCAGAAGCTTGAAATCCTGCGGGCGTGGATTGTGGATGGCGGGCTGCATGTGTCGCTTAATATCGGGTTCGATAACCCGGATGTGTGGGGCATTGCCCTGCGCGACATTGCCCGCCATGCCGCCCGCGCCTATGCCGATCAGGGCATTATGAGCGAAGCGGAAGCGCTTGGCCGCATCACTTCCATGTGGGCAAACGAGGAAGAGCAGCCAACGAACCACGGCACGACCAAGCGCTCCCACTAGGTGCCTGCAGGGCGGCGGTGGGCACGGGCGAGCTGCATGTGCCGGCGACTTAGGCGTTATTTCCCATAGCCATGATCGGCATCGTTCGCGGCGAGCAGGGCCTGCCGGGCCCATTTGCCCTCCGCGCGGCTGATTTCCAGTGTTTTCCCATCTGCCCCCAACTGAATAAAGCTATGGGCGGGTACCTCACGGAATTCTTCGGGCGCGATGCCAAGCGCCGCCGCAAGGCTCTCGCGCGTGATAGCGATCGGTTCCGCCGTGCTGGCATGGGGGTTGCGTGCCAGCGTCACCCCATCACCGAACGCGATGCCCGGTGCAATATCGTACCCGTCTTCGATCAGCACATTGTCGCGCAGGCGCACATGGTCGCCCACGCGCAAATGGTTGCCACGCAACAAGCTGCCCGGGCCGATTTTCACCCCATTGCCCACCTGCACCGCCCCCAGCAGCTTCACGGCCATGGAGAGCACGCAATCATCGCCAACCTGCGGGTGGCGTGGCCCTTGCGCCGGTGTTTGGCCAAGCGCCCCAAGCGTCACGCCATGATACATGCGTGTGCGATTACCGAGGCGCGCCGTTTCCCCAATCACATCACCGCTGGCATGGTCGACAAAGCAGTTCTCGCCGATTTGCGTGCCGGGGTGAATGTCCATGCCCGTCTGGCTGTGCGCCGCTTCGGCCAGCCAGCGCGCCGCGTTCAGCTTATCCTCGCCGGCGAGGTTCTCGCCTTGTGCCACCAATGCTTTGCCCTGCGTGTAGAGCGCATGGGCCTGCCGATGCACAGCAATGGCCCGCACGCCGGGGTAGCTCTCGAGCTGCACGCGCACCGCATCGGCGCTCATGCCGCCAAGTGCCGGGTCGCTGGCAATAGCATAGTCTAGGAATTCGGGATGCGCATCAAGGTATACGCTGGTGAGGTGGCTTATTTCCGCCGTGTAGCGCGCCGGATCAAAGCCCGTGCGGACGGGGTTCGATGAAACAAACGGGCGTCGGATTTTGTCGGCAAACATGGTATGGCTCCTCACCCCATGCCTAGCAGCCCATTTCACAGGAATAACGTGAAGGTTTTGTGAATATTGATGCCTGCCCAGCGGCAGCGGCAGGGCGAGTGACATTTCCCTTGCCGCCACAAGCCGCACTGGCTATGAATTTCCTCCCCTTTTTCCGATGAGATTCTATGCCCAGCGTTTCCGATACTCGCCGCCAGTTCCTGGAGTTTTTCGCCAGCAAGCAGCATGCCGTGCTGCCCAGCTCCAGCCTTGTGCCGCATAACGACCCGACGCTGATGTTCGCGAACGCGGGCATGAACCAGTTCAAAAATATCTTCACCGGGCTGGAAGCCCCGCCCACCCCACCGCGCGCCGCCACCGCGCAAAAATGCGTGCGTGCCGGGGGCAAGCATAACGACCTCGACAATGTGGGCTACACCGCCCGCCACCACACCTTCTTTGAAATGCTCGGCAATTTCAGCTTCGGCGATTACTTCAAGGAACAGGCGATCTCGCATGCGTGGGAACTCATCACCAAGGTCTGGGGCATCGACGCGCAGAAGCTGTGCGTGACGGTCTACCACACCGACGACGAGGCGTTCGACCTCTGGAAAAAAATTGCCGGGCTGCCGGAATCCAAAATCATCCGCATCGCGACCAACGACAATTTCTGGGCGATGGGCGATACCGGCCCGTGCGGCCCCTGTTCCGAGATTTTCTACGACCATGGCAGCCACATTCCCGGCGGCCCACCCGGCTCGGCCGATCAGGACGGCGACCGCTTTATCGAGATCTGGAACCTCGTGTTTATGCAATACGAGCAGAAGGACAAGGACACCCGCATCGCCCTGCCCAAACCCAGCATCGATACCGGCATGGGGCTGGAGCGGTTATCCGCCCTGCTGCAAGGCGTGCACGACAACTATGACATTGATTTATTTAAAACCCTGATCGCCGCCTCGGTTGAATATACAGGCAATAACGATGGGGATAAGCAAGCCTCGCACCGCGTCATCGCCGACCATTTGCGCAGCAGTTCGTTCCTGATTGCCGATGGCGTGCTGCCAAGCAATGAAGGGCGCGGCTACGTGCTTCGCCGCATCATGCGCCGCGCCATGCGCCATGCGCACATCCTCGGCGCGAAAGACCCGCTGATGTTCAAGCTGGTGCCGACGCTGGTGGGTGAGATGGGCGACGCCTACCCCGAGCTGAAACGCGCGCAGGCGGTGATTGCCGAAACGCTGAAGCTGGAAGAAGAAAAGTTCAAAGCCACGCTGGATCGCGGGCTGAAGCTGCTGGAAGAAGAAAAAGCAAAGATCGGCCAAAGCCGCGCCCTGCCCGGCGACGTGGCCTTCAAGCTGTATGACACCTACGGCTTCCCGCTCGACCTCACGCAGGACATCCTGCGTGCCGATAACATGGCGGTCGACCTTGCCGGGTTCGATGCGGCGATGGACGAGCAGAAAGCCCGCGCCCGCGCGGCGTGGAAAGGCAGCGGCGCCAGCGCCACCGGCGCCGTTTGGTTCGACATCAAGGAACGCACCGGCGCGAGCGAATTCCTCGGCTATGCGATGGATGAAGCGCAGGGCGAGATCACCGCGCTGCTGAAAGACGGCAAGGAAGTGGCCACGCTGAACGCGGGCGAATCCGGCGAGATGTTGGTGAACCAGACGCCGTTCTACGGCGAATCGGGCGGCCAGGTGGGCGATAGCGGCAGCATCACCGCCAAAGGCGCACGCGCGACCATCACCGACACCAGCAAACCCATCGAGGGCCTGCATGCGCACCATGTTACCGTCGAATCGGGCAGCCTGAGCGTGGGCGACACGGTCGAGCTGCGCATCGACACGGCACGCCGCGACCGCATTCGCGCCAACCATTCGGCCACCCACCTGCTGCATGCCGCCCTGCGCAACATTCTGGGCGAGCATGTGACGCAAAAAGGCTCGCTGGTGGCAGAAGGCCGCCTGCGGTTCGATATTACCCACCCAAAAGCCGTGAGCGCCGAAGAACTCGCCGCCGCCGAGGCCGAGGTAAACCGCCTCGTGCTGGCCGATTCGGAGGTCGCCACCAAACTGATGACACCGAGCGATGCCATCGCCGCCGGGGCCATGGCGCTGTTCGGCGAAAAATACGGCGACGAGGTGCGCGTGCTTTCCATGGGCGGCGACAGCGCGGGCCAGCATTTCTCGGTCGAGCTGTGCGGCGGCACGCATGTGAAGCGCACCAGCGATATCGGCATTTTCAAAATCACGTCGGAAGGCTCGGTGTCCTCGGGCGTGCGGCGCATTGAGGCCGCCACCGGCGAAGGCGTGCGCGCCTATGTGCTCGAGCAGCTTGAGAAGCTCGATGCGCAACTGCAAACGCTGAACGAAGAAAACAAACGCCTCGCCGACGCACTGGGCGAAAAACCCGCCCCCGCCGCACCGATCAATCTCGTGCATTTCCGCGAGGTGGCGCTGGCCGAACTCGTCGACCAGTACAAGACCGAAGCCGACCACGCCCGCGCCAATGTGGAGCGCCTGAGCGAGGCCAACAAAAAGCTGAACAAACAGGCCGCCGAGGCGAAGAAGCAAGCGGCGCTCAGCGCCGGTGGCGGCGAGATTGCCCCCGAACTGGTGGGCAGCACCAAACTGGTCGCCAAAAACTTCGGCGAGCTGGATGCCAAAACCCTGCGCGACCTGGTGAACAACCTGCAAAACCAGCACCCGGATGCCGTGGTTGTGGCGCTGGCCAACCCCGAGGGCAAAGCCAGCATCATCGTGGCGGTGGGCAAGGAACTGGCGGGCAAGGTGGCCGCCCCCGACCTCGTGAAAGCGGCGGTGGAAGCCGTGGGCGGCAAAGGCGGCGGCGGCCGCCCCGACTTCGCCCAGGGCGGCGGGCCGGACGGCGACAAGCTGGAAGAAGCATTGGCGACGATCAAGGGCCTGTTGGCATAAATCGTTTCACGTGAAACGATTTTTATTTGTTTTCAACAGCTTCCTGGATTTTCGCTTACCGGGTATCCTTGCCGGTTTTATGTGCCGCGATCACCATGGCGGACATGGTTACCACGTTAGCGTCCCCTGTCCTCGTGCATGCGCCCAAAGCCGTTGATACGCTGATGGCGCTTGGATTCTTTCGCCAGTTCGTCGACCGCCCATTCGATGTGCGAAAGTTTCTGCGTGATGTTTTCCAGGCGAATGCGCAGCGTTTCCACTTCTTCATCGTTGTGGATGTGTGCTGCGATGGCCAAAAGGCCGGTGGGCCCAATCGCGTATTCCGTGAGCTCGTTGGCGACCTGAAGGTTACGCCGGGCGGAAGAGGTTTCCGGCTCGTCTTTTTTGATGCCCGCGAGATGCGCCAGCGGAGGGATCGTCGCCTCAACGACAAATGCTGCCGAGGCATAGCGCCCCGCTTTGCTAATGAACTGACGGCGCGATAAGCTTTGCGGAATGACGTGGCTGCTTCTGCTACCAAGAAACAGCTCCTCGAAAAGGCGCTGCTCATCCCCATCGAAATTGCGCGCGATATCGAGTTTCCCTTCCTCCCCCATCGCTTCCAGCGCTTTGTCGAGGAACCGCTCCAACCCGAACCGCCCTTTTTTCTTAAGCAACGCAAGCAGATAGGTTTTGCCGTGGCCAAGCTCTTTGTCGGGGGTCAGGCTTTTAATGATCTCAACAATCGTGCGTTCTTCCAGTGCAGAAACATACGAACGGTAACGCGCTGCCTCGTGATCGAGAATAAGCCGTTCGACTTCGGCCTGCGTGAGGAAATGCGGTTGGTCGGAGGGTGTATTGGTGGCATCCATTCCCCCGCATTAGCACCCCTCTGTGACATTTTTATGAACGAAGGGGCTTATTTTGCCGGGTTGGGGTTTTTTTTTACGGGTGTTCCTGTCAACCATCCCGGTTTCTTGCTATGAAGCGCCCATCTTTCCCGCTTACGGAGTTTCCTTCCATGTCGATCGTCCAGAAAATCAAAAACCTCACCGCGCACCCCATCACGGTCGCTTACGGCGACGGCATCGGGCCGGAGATCATGGAAGCGGTGCTGCTGATCCTGAAGGAAGCGAAGTGCCCGCTGAACATCGAAACGATCGAAGTCGGCCAGAAATATTATGAAAAAGGCGTGACCACCGGCATCCCCCCCGCAGCGTGGGAAAGCATCCGCCGCACGAAAGTGCTGCTCAAGGCACCGATCACCACCCCGCAAGGCGGTGGCTACAAATCGCTGAACGTGACCATGCGCAAGGCGCTGGGGCTGTATGCCAACGTGCGCCCCTGCGTGAGCTACCACCCGTTCATCAAATCCATGCACGCCAACATGAACCTGGTGATCGTGCGCGAGAACGAGGAAGATTTGTACGCCGGCATCGAATACCGCCAGACGCAGGATGCATTCCAATCGGTGAAGATCATCACGCGCTCCGGCTCCGAGCGCATCATGCGCTACGCATTTGAATACGCCCAGATGAACGGTCGCAAAAAAGTGACCTGCATGAGCAAAGATAACATCATGAAGCTCACCGACGGCGCATTCCACGAGCAATACAACAAGGTTGCCAAGGAATATCCGGCCATCGAAAACGAGCATTACATCATCGATATCGGCTCGGCGCGCATCGCCAGCAAGCCGCATGTGTTCGACGTGATCGTGACCGAAAACCTGTTCGGCGACATTATCTCGGACATCGCGGCGGAAGTTTCCGGTTCAGTGGGCCTTGCGGGCTCGGCCAATATCGGCGCGAATTATGCGATGTTTGAAGCCATTCACGGCTCGGCCCCCGATATCGCGGGCAAGAACATCGCGAACCCCTCGGGCCTGCTGCACGGCGCGATCATGATGCTGGTGCATCTGGGCCTCAACGAGCAGGCGAGCCTGATTCACAACGCATGGCTGAAAACGATCGAGGATGGCCAGCATACCGGCGACATCCACAACGATATGAGCAAATCGAAGCTGGGCACCAAGGAATTCGCCAAAGCGGTGGTGGAGCGCCTTGGCCAGGAGCCCAGCACCTACCGCGTGGTGAAATACGAGCCGCGCAAGGGCAACAGCTCGATCCGCGCCGTGATGGCACCGGAAACGGAAGTGCGCAAGCTGGTGGGTGTTGATCTGTTCGTGCATTGGACGGGCAAAGACATCAACGACCTGGGCATGCAGGTTAGCACGCTGTCGACCGACAAGCTCGCCCTCACCATGCTGTCGTGCAAAGGCCTGAAAGTGTGGCCGGATATCGTGACCGAAATGGATTACACCGACCGCTTCCGCGCGCGCTTCATGCCAAAGAACAAAGACACCGAACTCACCCATGCGGACGTGGCCGACCTGCTCAGCCGCGCGGCGGGTGCGGGCATCGATTTCCTGAAGATCGAGACCCTGTGGACGTTTGATGGCAAAGCCGGGTTCAGCGCCTCGCAGGGCGAGTAATCCCGCGTGGTGCGGCGCGTCGTTCAGTTTGCAACACGCTCGCGCTTTATCCGCAATGCGATGATCCTCACGGCGGGCTCGTTCTTCGCCCAGCTTCTGCCGATCCTGTTCCTGCCGGTGCTCACGCGCATGTTTCCGCCGGCACTGTTTGGTGTGCAGGCGCTGCTGCAAACCGGCAGCCAGTTTCTTGTGCCGCTGGCAAGCGGGCAATATGAACTCGCCATTCCCACCCCGCGTTTGCAGCGGCGCGCCCGCGCCCTGGCAAGCGTTGCGTTGCTGTTAACCCTCGCGGTCTGCATGGCAGTGGCGGCACTGGTTGCGACGGTGCGCGCGCCGCTACTGGCGCTGGTGCACATGCAGGCAGTGGGCTACTGGGCCTATGCCCTGCCGGTGGTGGTGCTGAGCATTGCCACCACCAACATCGCCAATTACTGGCTGCTGCGCATGGGCAAATTCGGCCTGCAAAGCGTCAATAAAATGGTTGGCGCATTCTCCACCGCGCTGATCGCGGCGGCGGGCGGCCTGTGGGGCATCGGCTACGGGCTGCTCCTTGGTTTTATCGGCGGGGTCGCACTGAATGCCATCTGTGCGCTGGCCATGGCATGCCGCCACGGCTTCCGGCCCAGCTGGAACGAGCAGCCACGCTACCTGCGCACCATCGCGCGGCAATATCTCCAGTTCCCGCTGTTTGGCGGCCTGCCCTCGTCGATCACATTGCTGGCCGCGCAGATTCCGCTGCTCATCATCACCGCGCATTATTCGCTGGAAGTGACCGGCCATTATGCCGTGGCCCGCAACCTGATGTGGGGCGGCACGCAATTGCTGGCGGTGTGTTTTGGGCAGGTGGTGCTGAAACACATGACCGAGCGCATGAAGCAACGCCTGCCCATCTGGGGCGATTACTGCAAAATCCTCGCCGGGCTGGTGGCGTTTGGCTTCGCCACCATGGTGGGTGTCTACATTATCGGCCCATGGTTTTTTGGCTGGTATCTGGGCGATGAGTGGCAGGAAAGCGCTGAGATCACCCGTATCCTCGCGCTTAGCGTGCTGTTCTGGTTTGTCGGCATCACCGCCGCGCAGGCGGCCATTGCCTTGCGAAAAATCAAGGTTATTGCGCTGTGGCAAGTGCTGTATGGACTGGCCGCCTGCAGCCTGCTGCTAATGACAGATTTGCCCTTCCACCAGTTCCTGTGGCGTATTGTGGCACTCGAGGCAGTGGCCTACACGCTTTATGTCATCATGGTCAGCGCGACGATTCGTCGCCATGCAAAAGCGTCGTAAACGGCTGCATGTGGAGCGGTAGCGCCGCGCCCACGTCGATCGCCGGTTTGTTGTGGTAATACGGGATGCGGATACGTGCCGCGTGCAGCATGATCGGCCCCTGCGCATCGCCATAGAACGGATCGCCGAGGATGGGCGTGCCGAGCGCATAGGCGCAATGCAGGCGCAGCTGGTGCGTGCGGCCGGTTTTGGGCGCCAGCGCCAGCGCACTGATGCCCCCTTCGCTGCCCAGCACGCGGTATTCGGTGATGGCTTCCTGCCCGGTGGGGTCAAGCTGCAGTTTCCATTTGCTACCCTGCCCGGTCTTCAGGATTGGTGCGGAAATGACGCCCTGCGCTTCTGGCGGAACACCGGCCACCAGCGCCAGATAGGTTTTCTCGACCTGCTGGTTCTTGAACATTTTGCCTAAGCGATCGAGCGCTTTAGCGTGGCGGCCCAGCACCAGGCAGCCCGAGGTGCCGCGATCCAGCCGGTGGGCCAGCGCCGGCGCGCGCGGCAGGCCAAACTGCAAATGCTGGAAACACTGGTCGAGCGCGATTTTATCGTGCGCGGTGACATGCACGGCAATCCCCGCCGGTTTGTCGATCACCAGCAGGCAGGCATCGCGGTAGAGGATACGGGCTTCGATTTCTTGTTTGGACGGCAGCATAAGACTTGCCTTTATGGCAGGAAAACCCTAGGGGTACAGCGTATTTTTTAACCGTCTTCGCGCCTGCGACGACGAGGGGGAATGATGCCGAATACCAAGCCAAAACTTGCGAACGCGTTTGATTTTGACAGCCTGCTGGCCAAATTCGCCAATGGCGATGCCACCATTGCCATCATGGGCATGGGCTATGTGGGCTTCCCGCTCGCGCTTGCCACGCATGCCAAAGGCTACCGCGTGCTGGCGTTCGATATCGACCCGAAAAAAATCGAGATGCTGAATGCGGGAAAATCCTACCTGAAAGGCATCGACGACAGCGCGATTGCCACCATGGCGCAATGCGGGCGCTTTGCCGCCACCGGCGACGCCGCCCGCCTGCGCGAGGCCGACGCGCTGATTATGTGCGTGCCCACCCCGCTCACCAAAAACCGCGAGCCGGACATGAGCTACGTGGTGGCAACGACCGAGGCGATTGCCAGCCAGCTGCGCCCCGGCCAGTTGGTGGCGCTTGAATCCACCACCTATCCCGGCACGACGACCGAATTGCTGAAACCCATGCTGGAAGCCGGCGGGCTGGTGTGCGGCGAGGATTTCTTCCTGGCCTTCAGCCCCGAGCGTGAAGACCCCGGCAACGGCTTTTTCTCGACCCATTCGATTCCCAAAGTGGTGGGCGCCGACGACGACAAATCGCGCGCGCTGGCCATGGCGTTTTACAACAACGTGGTGACCAAAGCCGTGCCGGTATCGACCAGTGCCGCCGCCGAGGCGGTGAAGCTGACCGAGAATATTTTCCGCAGCGTGAACATCGCCCTCGTGAACGAGCTGAAAATGGTGTTCGACCGCATGGGCATCGATGTGTGGGAAGTGATTGATGCGGCGAAAACCAAACCGTTCGGCTTCATGGCGTTCTATCCCGGCCCCGGTGTGGGCGGGCATTGCATTCCCATCGACCCGTTTTACCTGACCTGGAAATCGCGCGAATATGGCATGCCCACGCGCTTTATCGAGCTGGCCGGGCAAATCAACGAACGCATGCCTGATTACGTGATCGGCAAGCTGCGCGAAGGGCTCGACCAGCATTTGCGCAAGGGGCTGAACGGCTCGCGCATTCTGGTGCTGGGCCTTGCCTATAAAAAAGACGTCGACGACCTGCGCGAGTCGCCCTCGCTGTTTATCTATGAGAAACTGGAAGCCTTCGGCGCCCAGGTCGATTTCCACGACCCGGTGATTCCGGTGATCCCCACCACGCGCGAGCACGCACCGCTGGCGGGCCGCAAGTCGGTGCCGCTCACGGCGGAAACGATCGCGGGCTATGACGGGGTGATTATCGCCACCGAACACAGCGCGGTCGATTACGCGCTGGTGGTGGAACATGCCAAGGTGGTGATCGATACCCGAAACGCCACACGCGGGCGGGATGCGGTGCATATCATCCGCGCCTAAGGGCGTAGCTGCGCTTCCAGTTCCAGCAATTTCCGGCTGCGCGCCTTCAGGCGGCGGGCAGGCACACCCGCATACACGCCCCAGGGTTCCAGCGCGCCTTTCACCAGCGACTGCGCGCCGACCGAGCTACCCTCGGCCACAGTGCTGCCCGGCAGCACCACCGTGTTGCTGCCAATGATGGCATGCCGCCCGAGCGTGACCTTGCCGCCGATCACGCCGAGATATTCGGCGGGCACGGTGGGGTTGGTGAGGAAATCGCCGCCGTAATCGTCGGTGCGGCTGTAGAGCTTCACCCCATGCGACAGGCCCGAGAAATCGTCCATCGCAATGCCATCACCGCCGGAGAGCAGGCAATAGCCGGCGATATGCACATACGAGCCGATGGTGATGCCACCGGTGGCAATGAGCGTGCTGTAGCCGTCGATGCGCACATGATCGCCCAGGCGGATATTCGCCAGCCCGATGATGGTGCAGTTTTTCGCCACGCGCACATGCTCGCCCACGGCGGCAAAGCCCATGGCGCGAAGCGCAGCGGTGTCGTAGTAGCCGGGATCGAACGGATTCTGCATGGCTTAGCGCTAGCGCAATGCACTGCATTTGACAAACACTCCCGCGCGACTTACGGGTTTTTCATGCAAAAAGCACTCAAACGCCTGTTCGATATCCTGCTTTCCGGTTGGCTGCTGCTCACCTTCTGGTGGGTCATCGCGATCGTGGCGGGGCTGGTGTATTTCAAACTGGGCAGCCCGGTGCTGTTTCGCCAGACACGCATCGGCATGGGCGAGCGGCCCTTCCAGATCCTCAAATTCCGCACCATGCTGGCGGGCGACGCGCCCGACGAGGTGCGCCTCACGCCGTTTGGCCGCTTCCTGCGCGCCACCAGCCTCGATGAATTGCCCGAGCTTTGGAACGTGTTTATCGGCGACATGAGCTTTGTCGGCCCGCGCCCATTGCTGCCGCGCTATTTGCCCTATTATCGCGGCGAGGAACCGATGCGCCACCACATGCGCCCCGGCATCACCGGGCTGGCGCAGGTGCGTGGCCGCAACGCGCTGGGATGGGACGCGCGCCTTGCGTTCGACGTGGAGTACGTGAAGCGTTTTTCGCTGCTGCTGGATGTGGAGATTTTACTGCGCACGGTGCTGGTGGTGCTGCAGCGCGAGGGCATTACCGCCGAGGGCCATGTGACCATGTATGCCCTCGACGAGGAAAGGAAACAAACGCATGAATGACCGGATTTTTCTCTCGCCGCCGCATATGGGCGGGCACGAGCAGGCCTATGTGGCGGAAGCCTTCGCCAGCAATTACATCGCCCCGCTTGGGCCGATGGTGGACCGCTTCGAGCGCGAGTTCAGCGCTTATACCGGCATCCCGCATTGCGTGGCGCTCACCAGCGGCACGGCGGCACTGCACCTTGCGCTGCGCCATTGGGGTGTGGGCGCGGGCGACCGGGTGTTTGCCTCCAGCCTCACCTTCATCGGCAGCGTGGCACCGATCCTGTATGAGAAAGCGACGCCGGTCTTCATCGACGCCGACCAGCACTGGAACATGGACGTGGCCCTGCTGGCGCAAGCGCTGGAAGACGCCAATAAACAGAATCAACTGCCGAAGGCAGTGATCCCGACCGATTTGTATGGACAGAGTTGCGATGCGGAGGCGATCCGCGCGCTGTGCGAGCGCTATGGCGTGAAGCTGCTGATCGACGCGGCGGAATCGGTCGGCGCGACCTATCGCGGCCAGCATGCCGGGTTTGGGGGGCATGCGGCGGCGTTTTCGTTCAACGGCAACAAGATCATCACCACCAGCGGCGGCGGCATGCTGGCCAGCCACGACAAAGCGCTGATCGACCATGCGCGCTTCCTCAGCCAGCAGGCGCGCGATGCTGCCCCGCATTATGAGCACACCACGTTCGGCTATAATTACCGCATGAGCAACATTGTGGCGGCGATTGGCGTGGGCCAGCTGGAAGTGCTGGATGCGCGCGTGGCGCGCCGCCGCGCGGTGTTTGCGCAGTACCAGCAGGCGCTGGGCGATCTGCCGGGCATTCGCTTCATGAGCGAGGCCCCAACGGGGCAGATGAACCGCTGGCTGAGCGTGATGCTGGTGGACGCTGCCGCCTTCGGCTGTGACCGCGAAACGATTCGCCTCGCGCTCGAAGCGGAGAATATCGAGTCGCGCCCGGTGTGGAAACCGATGCATATGCAGCCGGTGTTTGCGGGTGCCGCCATGGTCGGCGGTGCGGTGAGCCAGGCCTATTTCCGCGACGGGCTGTGCCTGCCCTCGGGCACGGCGATGGGCGATGACACCGTGGCGCGCATTTGTGCCATCATTCGCGGGTTGCAGCGCTAGCGCAGTTGCGAAAGCAGCGCCTGCGCGGCCTCGCGCTCGGCGATGCGCTTGCTGCCGGCGCGGCCCGTGGCGCGCTTATCGGCCACGCGCACTTCGATCACGAAATCGGGCGCATGGGCGGGGCCTTCCGCGCTTTTCACCACATATTCCGGCAACGCAAGGCCGCGCGCCTGCACCCATTCCTGCAAGGCTGTTTTGGCGTCTTTCGGCGCTTCTTTCTGCGCGAGGGCCAACGGTTTCCAGTGCCGCTCGATGAGGGGGCGCACCGCATCGAGCCCACCATCGAGGTAGAGCGCGCCGAGCAGCGCTTCGCAGGCATCTTCCAGGTTGGAATCGTTGGTGCGGCCCCCCTGCTCTTCTTCGCTGCTGCTCATGACGAGATGTTTTTGCAGGCCCATGGCGCGGGCGATATGGGCGAGCTGCTCGCCATTCACCAGTGACACGAGGCGGCGGCTGAGATCACCCTCTTTCGCGTCGGGGTACAGGCCGTAGAGCATGTCGGCGACCATGAGGCCGAGCACCGCATCGCCAAGGAATTCGAGGCGCTGGTTGTGCACCACCGCCCCGTCGCGCGCGAGCGAGCGGTGGGTCAGGGCCGCTTCCAGCAGGCCGGGGCCGCTGAAACGGTAGCCCAGCGCTGTTTCAAGCTCATGCATGGTGCAGCGAGGTGAACCAGCGGTCGTTGCGCAGGGCTTTGTACCAGTTCCAGACCTGCCAGAACGGCACGCCGCCCTTAAACGACACGGCGACGATCTCGGCGCGACCGATCAGGTTCTCGAACGGCACGAAACCGGGTGCCTGCGGATAGCCAAGCTCGGCGTTGTAGCGACTGTCCTGGCTGTTGTCGCGGTTATCGCCCATCATGAAATAATGCCCCTCGGGCACCACATATTCGGGGGTGTTGTCGGTGTCGAAGCCGGTGCGCGAGTCGATATTGCCATCGCGCATGTCGAGGATGATATGCTCGACCCCGTTCGGCAGCACTTCTTTGAACTGCACGGCGCGCTGGCTGCCGCCCTGCTCGTCGGGCACATCCACGGTGCCGAGGCGGGTCACTTCCACCGCTTCGCCGTTAATATGCAGGCGGCCATTGATGACCTGAATTTTGTCGCCCGGCAGGCCAATCACGCGCTTGATGTAGTCGACATGCGGCTGCGGCGGCAGGCGGAACACCACCACGTCGCCGCGTTCGGGCGCAGACTCCAGCACACGCCCCTCGAACAGTTTCAGCCCCAGCGGGAAGGAATAACGACTGTAGCCATACGACAATTTGGAGACGAAAATGTAATCGCCCTTATAGAGCGTCGTCAGCATGGAGCCGGAGGGGATGTGGAACGGCTCGTAGGCCACGGAGCGGAACAGCAGCGCAATGGCAATCGCCACCGCGAAGGAGCGCATCATTTCGCCGGTGGTTTCGGGCTTCTTTTCTTTTTTCTTACGGAACATGGGGCTCCTTAGCGGGCGATACCATAGAGGTCATAGGCGTCGGCATCGGTGATTTCGATATCGACAAAATCACCCACGCGCACGCCTTTTTTCGCCGGAGTGAAGGCATTGCCGTCGATCTCCGGTGCGTCGGCCATGGTGCGGCAGACAAGCTGGCCGTCGCGCACGCCATCGACAATGGCTTTCTGCACGGTGCCAACTTTTTTCTGCAGGCGCGCGCTGGAAATCTCCTGCGCTTTTTCCATGAAGCGCTCCCAGCGCTCCTGCTTCACGTCGTCGGGCACGTGGTTGGCCAGCTCGCGCGAGGTGGCACCGGTCACGTTTTCGTATTGGAAGCACCCCACACGGTCGAGTTGTACCTCGTCCATCCATTGCAGGAGATGCTCGAAATCGGCCTCGGTTTCGCCGGGGAAGCCAACGATGAAGGTGGAACGCAGCGTGAGGTCTGGCACCTGCGCGCGCCACGCGGCGATGCGCGCGGCGGTTTTTTCCTGATTCGCCGGGCGGCGCATGTTCTTCAGCACCGCGGGCGAGCTGTGCTGGAAAGGAATGTCGAGGTAGGGCAGGATTTTCTTCTCGGCCATGAGCGGCATCACCGCATCGACGCTGGGGTATGGGTAAACATAATGTAGGCGCACCCAGATGCCCAGATCGCTGAGCGCTTCGGCAAGGCCAAGCATGTTGGCCTTCACCGGCCTGTCGCGCCAGATATCTTCGGCGTATTTGGTGTCCACGCCGTAGGCGCTGGTGTCCTGCGAGATAATCAGCAATTCCTTCACGCCCGATTTGGCGAGGGCTTCGGCTTCGCGCAGCACATCGCCCACTGGGCGGCTCACCAGATCGCCGCGCAGCGCGGGGATGATGCAGAAGCTGCAGCGGTTGTTGCAACCTTCGGAGATTTTCACGTAGGCATAATGCCGGGGGGTGAGGCGAATGCCGGTTTCGGGCACGAGGGTCTGGAATTTCTCGGCCTCGGGCGGCACGGCTTCGTGCACCGCGTCCATCACCGCTTCGTAATGCGCGGGGCCGGTGATTTTCAGCACCTTCGGGAATTTCTGGCGGATCACTTCCGGCTCGGCACCCAAACAGCCGGTCACGATCACCTTGCCGTTATCGTTCAGCGCTTCGCCGATGGCATTCAGCGATTCCTCGCGCGCGGAATCGAGGAAGCCGCAAGTGTTCACGATCACCACGTCGGAACCCGCATAGTCGGGCGCGACCTGATAACCCTCGGCGCGCAGGCGCGTGAGGATGCGCTCGGAATCGACCAGCGCCTTGGCGCAGCCGAGCGAGACAAAACCAACAGATGGGGCAGCTTTCATGGCCGCGCCTTAGAGCATAGCTGCGCGCCGCTGGCAAGCGGCAGCATGGGCCGCGATTGATGCCATCAATGGGGACTATTGGCGTATTCGATTTTACATATGGTCATCATGGGCTACAGTGCCCATCCCTGCCACCAACTTTGGGTAAAAAAGAATGAAAACCAGCTCCTTGCTCCTCACCACCGCCATCGTCGCCATTATCGGCGCGGGCACGTTTTTCCTCGGCCAGCACTACCCCACCGGCACCGAAACCGGCGCGGGCGAAGGCAAATTAGTGGCCGAACCCGGCGTCAATGAAAGCGCCGACGGGGCAATGAACCCGAAAAGCGCCCAGTTCTGGTGGCCCAAGCAACTCGACCTTTCGCCCCTGCGCACGAACGATGCGAAATCCAACCCGCTCGGCGCGAACTATGATTATGTAAAAGCCTTCACGAAACTCGACCTCGCGGCGGTGAAGAAAGACATCAACGCCGTGCTCACCGAATCGCAGCCCTGGTGGCCGGCCGATTACGGCAATTACGGGCCGTTCTTCATCCGCATGGCGTGGCACAGCGCGGGCACCTACCGCCTGGGCGATGGGCGCGGCGGTGCGGCCGGTGGCCAGCAGCGTTTCGAACCGCTCAATAGCTGGCCCGACAATGCCAGCCTCGACAAAGCGCGCCGCCTGCTGTGGCCGGTGAAGAAAAAATACGGCGAGCAAATCTCGTGGGCGGATCTCATGGTGCTGACCGGTAACGTGGCACTCGAGAACATGGGCTTCAAAACCTTCGGTTTCGCCGGTGGCCGCGAAGATGACTGGGAGCCCGAGCTGGTTTATTGGGGTGCGTCGGAATTCATGGCCGATAACCGCAACCCGGCCGACAAGAAACTCGCAAAACCGCTGGCTGCCACGCAAATGGGCCTGATCTACGTGAACCCCGAAGGGCCGAACGGCAATCCCGACCCCATCGCTGCGGCCGAGGATATCCGCACCGCATTTGGCCGCATGGCGATGAACGATGAAGAAATCGTGGCGCTGATCGCCGGTGGCCACACCTTCGGCAAAGCCCACGGCGCGCACAAGCCGCAGGATTGCGTAGGCGCCGAACCCGCCGCCGCCGATGTGGAAGAACAAGGCCTCGGCTGGAAAAACACATGCGGCAAAGGCAACGCCGAAGATGCCGTGACCAGCGGGCTGGAAGGCGCGTGGTCGTCGGACCCCGTGCGGTTTACCAGCCAGTATCTCGATAATTTGTTCGGCCATGAATGGGTGCTGACCAAGAGCCCGGCCGGTGCCAACCAGTGGCAGCCGAAAGATGCCGAGAACAATCAGACCGTGCCCGATGCGCATATCAAAGGAAAAATGCACGCACCGATCATGTTCACGACCGATCTTTCGTTGAAGGAAGACCCGGGCTTCAAAGCCATCGCCCTGCGCTTCAAGGAAAACCCGGAAGAATTCCAGAAAGCCTTCGCCAAGGCGTGGTTCAAACTCACCCACCGCGATATGGGGCCGCGCTGGCGCTATATCGGTGCCGAGGTGCCGAGCGAGCAACTGGTCTGGCAAGACCCGATTCCGGCCGTGGATTACACGCTGATCAGCCCGGCGGATGTGGCGGCGCTGAAAGGCAAGATCCTCGCCACCGACCTCACCGTGCCGCAACTGGTGCGCGTGGCGTGGGCCTCGGCATCGAGCTTCCGCAACACCGACATGCGCGGTGGTGCGAACGGCGCGCGCATTCGCCTCGCCCCGCAGAAAGACTGGGAAGCGAACGAACCCGCCGAGCTGGCCACCGTGCTGGCGAAGCTGGAGGAAGTGCAAACCGCATTCAATGCGTCGCTTAGCGGCGGCAAGAAAGTGTCGCTCGCCGACACGATCGTGCTGGCGGGCAACGCCGCCATTGAAAAAGCCGCGAAAGATGCAGGCTACAGTAATGTAGTGGTGCCCTTCACCCCCGGCCGTAACGACACCACGCAGGAGCTGACGGACAGCGAATCCTTCGCCCCGCTGGAGCCGACGGCCGATGGTTTCCGCAACTACTATAACGCCAAAAACGGCAAGTCGCCGGCGGCGGCACTGGTCGATCGCGCTGCGACGCTGGGCCTCAGCGTGCCGGAAATGACCGTGCTGGTGGGCGGCATGCGCACGCTGGGTGCCAACGACGGCGACAGCAAGCAGGGCGTGTTCACCGACAAACCCGGCACGCTGAGCCAGGACTTCTTCGTCAACCTGCTCGATATGGGCACGGTGTGGGAGAAATCGAAAGCCAACGAGGCCGTGTATGAAGGCCACGACCGCGCCAGCGGTGACCTGAAATGGACGGCAAGCCCCGTCGATCTGGCCTTCGGCTCGAACTCGGAACTGCGCGCGGTGGCGGAAGTCTATGCTTCCGACGATGCGAAGCAGAAATTCCTCACCGATTTCATCGCCGCGTGGACGAAGGTGATGAACAGCGATCGCCCCGCCTCGTAGGCGATTCGCCCCCGATCAACGCGCGCAACGTTGCAAAGCGTTGCGCGCTTTTTTCGTTTAGGAATCCTTGTAGCCGAGTAGGGTTGGCTCCAGCCGCTCGAAGGTGCGGTTCATGGCGAAGGTCGACAGGAACGGAATCGGGATATGGCCGTACATCATCCAAAGCTGGCGCTCGGCGGCCCATTCGCCTTTATCGGCCACGGTGGCGAAATACAGCGCACTGGCGAGCCCCGTGCGGTCGGCCCCGGCTTTGCAGTGAATCAGCAGCGGCTTGGGCGCATCGCGCATGGCGGAAATGAGCGCCAGCGCCTGCCCGTCGGTCAGCTCGCGGCTGGCTTTCATGCGGAAATTAATGAAGCGAATGCCCAGCAACTCCGCCTCCTCGCGCTCCTGATCGTACCAGGGAAGCCCGCTATTTTCACCGCGCAGGTTGATGACGGTGCGAATGCCATAGGCCTTTTCGTAACGCGTCAGGTCGCCGGGCTTTAACTGCGCCGAGCGATACAGCTCGCGCGGCAATACTTCGTGGAAATTCCCGGCCAACTGCAATGCACCGAGATACAGCCCCACGACGGTGAGCAGGCACATGCCTGCCACCCCCCACCGGCGAACTGCACGACGCGAACGACGTTTCATGAAACCATCCCCTTTTTCTCGCCCCATAATCCTGTGCCGCCCCAAAGCCCAGCAAAAAGGAGGTCCTGTTTTCCGACACAATGCGTTTCTTGCAAAAAACCTTATAACTTTTTGATACCCACTTATCTAACACTGCATCATCAACCCCCTGCTACGGAGTTTCCCATGAAAACCCTCTACACTGCGAATGTCACCACCATCGCCGGGCGCGACGGCACCAGCAAATCCGACGACGGCAAAATTGACCTGAAACTGGGCCGCCCCGGCAGCAGCGACAGCGGCACCAACCCCGAACAGCTTTTCGCGGCGGGCTATAGCGCGTGCTTCGGCAGCGCCATCGCGCATGTCGCCAAATCCGAAAAAATCGACGTGAAAGAAGTGCAGGTGCAGGCCAAAGTGAACCTGAACCAGGACGAGCAGACCGGCTTTTCGCTGAGCGTGGTGCTTGATGTGTCGCTGCAGGGCGTGGACGATGCGACCGCACAGAAGCTGGTCGAAAAAGCCCACACCGTGTGCCCCTATTCGAAAGCCACCAAGGGCAATATCGACGTGCAGCTGAACGCCCACGGCAGCAGCGCCAAAGCCGCCGCCTAACCCGATTTCTGCCCATCTCAACCATCGGCGCGCCCCCGGTGGGCGCGCCTTTTTTTCTGGTTGCCATGCCGCG
>JBIISI010000088.1:0-7097 GCA_044341105.1 Rickettsiales bacterium
CGTCACCTGCACGAACGGCTCCCTCTCCTATGCCAACGCCACCTGCGACGCCGTGCCCCAGAACTGCCCGGGCCAGACCGTCACCTGGGGCGCGGGCTGCCAGGCCAATGTCGGCCCCATCAACCATGGTGCCTCCGACGGGCCCTACACCAACACCAATGCCAGCTTCACCGGCTCCACCAATGTCAGCTGCACCAACGGTACCCTCACCCCTACCAGCGCCACCTGCAATGCAAACTGCACCGGCGGCACCACCACCTGGGGAACCGATAACCGCTGCGCCGCGACCTACGGCACTATCACCCACGCCGCTGGAGCTACCCTCACCAACGCAACCAGCGGATACACAGGAAACGTCACCCTCTCCTGCAATAATGGGACAATCTCAAAATCAGCCGAATCCTGTACGCCAAATAATAGCTGCCCAACGAGCACGATCTATGGCACCAGTGTTAGCGATTGCCAATCACGTGGCTACACGACATTAGCGAACAGCAACTGTCTTGGTGATTACCAGATGGGATCTGCCGTAGCTCCCGCAGGCTCCTGCATTGCTCCAACCAACCGATCCTCAAAGGGCTGCTCCGATCAATTTAGCGGCAACAACAGCATTGCAGAAGTATATATTATGCCAAATTGCCCAACGAGCGGGGGTAGCAATGCAACCTGCATCGCCGATGGCCAAAGCTCGGGCGGTAACGCTTCCGCCTGCTGCAACGGCGACTCCGATGGCAACGGCACCTGTGGAACGCAAAGCGGCGGTACGGCATCCTGTACCGATGAATGCGGCGAAGATCGGCAGCATGGACGTTCATGGTGCCCTGCAGGCGATACGATGCTCAATCCCGGCCTGATGCGCTGCGATAATGGTACTGCGATCTATGTCGGCGAAGTGCAGGGCTGTACGCACCTTCGCAAACGCACCCAATGCCAGTAACTATCGTTTTTGCACTGCCGCATTCGTTGCAGGAACAGCACCATTTCGTAGGCGTTTGCTAACGATAATGGTATAGTGCTTGGGGCCGCTTGACCGCAGCATAGGGTTTGCTAGCGTTGGCGTTCAGGAGACAGCATGCAACACGCGCCTTCACAACGTGGGTTTACCCTCATTGAGCTCACCCTCGTGTTGCTTATTGTCGGGTTGATGACCGGCATTATTCTGCAGGTCAGTCCGAAATCATCGGCAGAATGCTACCCCAAAACCAAACAGCAGCTTGGGGCGATTGAGGCGGAGCTGGACCGCTTTGCGCGCGCCAATAACCGCCTGCCCGCTCCCGCCCAGCTTGGACAGGGCAGCAACAACCCCGCCTTCGGGGTGGAAGCCGCCAGCGGCCATGCGTCCGTCAGTGTTGGCAGCGATGTGGTGGTGGTCGGCATGGTGCCGCATACCTCGCTCGGCCTCGACTCTTCGTTCGCCAGCGATTGCTGGGGCAACCGCTTCACCTATGCCGTCACCCAGTCGCTCACGTCGTCGAACGCAGCTTCCGGCTTCCCGAATCCCACCAATATCGGCCAGATCACGATTACTTCGGGTCCGACCATGATCGCCACCAACATCGCCTATACCGTTGTGTCGCACGGCGAGGATGGCTTTGGTGCCACCCCGCTCTCCAGCAACGATATCTCGACCCGCAACTGTTCCGGCACCAGCGAAACCAAACTCGACCGCGAAAACTGCGACATCGCCGCCGGCAGCATGAATGCCACCTTCCTCGTCACCGATTTCAACAACGGCAAGGGCGCGGCCAATTATTTCGACGATTTGCTGGCCTATGCCACCAAACCGACCGTCACCACGCCTATGGATTGCGCCGAGCAAAGCCAGAACTGGACGCCGGGTTGCTCTGCCGTGGTGCCCGGCCTGATGGATGGCAACAGCTCGACCGTGAACAACGCCATTAGCGGCTATTACGGCGCGGCCACCTTCACCTGCACCGGTGGCCTGCTATCGATTTCCGGGGCCTCCTGCAACGTGGCGGTGAATTGCGTGGCAGGCACCGCCACCTGGGGCGCGGGATGCTCCGCCTCGCACGGCGCGATCACCAGCGGCACCTCGCTGCCCAACATGGCCAATACTGCCGCGGGCTATACAGGGCAGGCCGATATTACCTGCAGCGGCGCCGGTGTGGTAGGCACCACCAACGCCACCTGCACCCCGATGGCGAACTGCAACGGCCAAACGGCGCAATGGGGCGCAGGCGGCGTGTGCGCGCGCACGCTGGGCAGCCTCGCCCATGGTGCCACCCAGACCATCTCCAACAGCAATAGCGGCTATAGCGGCACCGCCGACGTGACCTGCAATAACGGCTCGCTATCCTATGCGAACACCATCTGCGATCCGGTGCCGCTGGATTGCACCGGCCAGACCGTCAGCTGGGGCAGCGGTTGCCAGACGAATGTCGGCCCGCTCAGCAATGGTGCCTCCGATGGCCCGTACAGCAACACCGCCTCGGGCTATAGCGGCACCACGAATGTGTCTTGCAGCAATGGCACCGTCACGCCCACCGGCTCCAGCTGTAACCAGAATTGCCCATCCGGCACCACCAGCTGGGGCACCAGCAACGTCTGCAACGGCACCCATGCCGCGCTGAACCACAGCGCTTCAACCGCGGTTTCCAACGCCAGCGCCGGGTATACCGGATCGGTCACGCTCAGCTGCACCAATGGCACGCTGTCGCAATCGTCGGCCACCTGCACCACCTGCCTTGCCGATGGCCAAAGCTCGGGCGGGGATCCCAACGTCTGCTGCAATGGCGATTCGGATGCGGACGGTGTCTGCGGCACGGGTGGCACGGCATCCTGTAGCGACGAATGCGGTGAGAATCGCAACCATGGCCAGCAATGGTGCCCGGCAGGCGACCCCATCGCCAATCCCGGCCTCATGCGGTGCAGTAACGGCACCCCCATCTATGTTGGCGAAGTGGCCGGTTGTAACCACCTGCGCACCCCTACCGTCTGTAATTAGCACACCTTACGCCGCCGCGCGGATAGTGTTGGCACAAAATAGCAACCCATGATTGCATTTCTATTTCTCCCATGCCTTAATGACACGGGGAGATAATGCCATGACTCCACTATCAAAGCGGGATTCTCGCGGCAAACACCAACACCACTCTGGGTTTAGTTTGCTTGAGCTAACCCTTGCCTTGTTGATCGCTGGCCTGTTTGGCAGCATGGCGGCTACCATGCTGGCCGCCCGCAGCAGCGCCGCCTGCGATGCCAGCATGCCCGTGCATATCCGCCAGATTCAGGAACAATTGGATGCCTATGCCCAGCGGGCGGGCCGCTACCCGCGCCCGGCATCGCTCGGGGCCTCGCCCAGCGAAAGCGGCTACGGCGATGAAACCGCCACCGGCAGCAATGCGATTGCCACGGTGAGCGTGGGCAGCACCCGCGTATTGATCGGTGCCCTGCCGCATAACCTGCTATCGCTCGCCACCGGGCTGAGCAGCGATTGCTGGGGGAACAAGTACCGCTATGCGGTCACCGAAACCTACACCATCGCCACCCACTACGCCGACCCCAATTTGCAGGGCGCCATCACCCTGCGGCGAAACAGCCTCGCCAGCCCCGATACGATCAGCACCACGGTTGGCTATGTCATCCTCAGCCACGGTGCCGATGCGCTGGGTGCGAACCCGGCGGGCCATAGCGGTGCGGCGCGCCACTGCAATGCCGAGCAGGCCGACGCGAGTGTGGCGCGCATCGACAAGGAAAACTGCGACACGACCAATGCCGTGTTCTACGCCACCGAATATAATAGCGGCGACAATGCCCCGCTGTTTTTTGATGACTGGATCGTGTATGGCGGCAATCCCGAATTACCACCCGGCAGTTGCGGGGCGGACACCGTGCATTGGGGCACCTATTGCAGCGCGCAGATCAGCATCACCATCGCCGGGCTGGGCATTAACCTGACCAACACCGCCAACGGTTATACCGGCGTGGCGCTATCGACCTGCCATAATGGCACCCGCATCACCCTTGGCACCTGCCTGCCCATTGGCGCCTGCCCGGCCACCAACCCGCGCACCGGCGACCCCATGCTGCTGCTCACCGGCATCGGTATGAATTTCGGCACCGGCGTGTGCAAGAAATACGCCTGTTGCAATGGCGGGGTGAGCGTCACGGATTTGAGCCCGTGCCTGTTGCCGGTCGACCTGCCGGGCATCAGCATAATCTGCCCCTAATACTCTTGCACTTCGCGTAGAATCGCTTATGTACCCCCTCGGAACCGCCTGAAGGCGGCAATAAGAAATGGGATTATACATATGGCAAAAGTAATTGGAATTGACCTTGGCACGACCAACAGCTGCGTGGCGGTCATGGAAGGCGGCAGCGCCAAAGTGATCGAGAACGCCGAGGGCGTGCGCACCACGCCGAGCATCGTCGCCTTCGCGAATGAGGGCGAGAAACTGGTGGGCCAGCCTGCCAAACGCCAGGCGGTGACCAACCCGGAAAACACCATTTTCGCCGTGAAGCGCCTGATCGGCCGCACGTTCGACGATCCGACCACGCAAAAAGACCTGAAAATGGTGCCCTACAAAATCGCCCGCGCCGATAACGGCGACGCATGGGTGGAAGCGCGCGGCGAGAAATTCTCGCCCAGCCAGATTTCGGCCTTCACCCTGCAGAAAATGAAAGAAACCGCCGAGAATTACCTCGGTGAAAAAGTGAGCGACGCGGTCATCACCGTGCCGGCCTACTTCAACGACGCCCAGCGCCAGGCCACCAAAGACGCCGGCAAAATCGCCGGCCTCAACGTGCTGCGCATCATCAACGAGCCGACCGCCGCGGCGCTGGCCTACGGCTTCGAGAAAAAAGACGGCCAGACCATCGCCGTATACGATCTGGGCGGCGGCACGTTCGACGTGTCGATCCTCGAGATCGGCGACGGCGTGTTCGAAGTGAAATCGACCAACGGCGATACCTTCCTCGGCGGGGAAGATTTCGACATGCGCATCCTCGACTACCTGGCCGACGAGTTCAAGAAGTCGGACGGGGTTGACCTGCGCAAAGACAAACTCGCGCTGCAGCGCCTGAAAGAAGCGGCCGAGAAAGCGAAAATCGAGCTTTCCAGCACCACGCAGACCGACGTGAACCTGCCCTTCATCACCGCCGACCAGAACGGGCCGAAACACCTCAACATCAAGCTCACCCGCGCCAAGCTCGAAGCGCTGGTCGACGACCTCATCACCCGCACCATGGAGCCCTGCAAAAAAGCGTTGAAAGACGCCGGCATCGATGCCTCGAAAGTCGATGAAGTGGTGCTCGTGGGCGGCATGACCCGCATGCCCAAAGTGATCGAAATCGTCAAAAGCTTCTTCGGCAAAGACCCGCATCGTGGCGTCAACCCCGACGAAGTGGTCGCCATCGGCGCCGCCATTCAGGGTGGCGTGCTGAAAGGCGAAGTAAAAGACGTGCTGCTGCTCGACGTGACCCCGCTTTCGCTGGGCATCGAAACGCTCGGCGGCGTGTTCACCCGCCTGATCGACCGCAACACCACCATTCCCACCAAGAAGTCGCAGACCTTCTCGACCGCCGACGACAACCAGACCGCGGTGACCATCCGCGTGTTCCAGGGCGAGCGCGAAATGGCCGCCGACAACAAGGTGCTGGGCCAGTTCGACCTGGTGGGCATTCCGCCCGCGCCGCGCGGCATGCCGCAAATCGAAGTCACCTTCGATATCGACGCCAACGGCATCGTGCAGGTTTCCGCGAAGGACAAAGCGACCGGCAAAGAGCAGCAGATCCGCATTCAGGCATCGGGCGGGCTCTCCGACGACGACATCAACAAAATGGTGAAAGACGCCGAAGCCAATGCCTCTGCCGACAAGGAAAAGCGCGTGTTGATCGAAGCCCGCAACCGCGCCGAATCGCTGGTGCATGAGGCCGAGAAAAACCTCAAGGAACATGGCGACAAAGTGGGTGCCGACGAGCGTGGCAAGATCGAATCCGATATTGCTGCCCTGAAGGAAACCTTCGAATCGACCGACAAGGACCTGATCGCCCAGCGCACCGAAGCCCTGACCCAGAGCATGATGAAGCTCGGCGAAGCGGCCTACAAGGCGCAGCAATCGACCGCTGAAAGCGAAGCGCCCAGCGCCCCGCAGGCCGATGGCGACGTGGTCGATGCGACGTTCGAAGACGTCTCCGACGATAAGAAAGACTAGGGATAGATGGGGGCTGGGCTTGACGGCCCAGCCCCCAGCCCCTAGACCCTAGCCCTTATGGCCGAAGACTATTACAGCATATTGGGCGCTGCCCGTGGCGCAAGCGAAGACGAGCTGAAAAAAGCCTATCGCAAGCTCGCCATGCAATACCACCCCGACAAAAACCAGGGCAACGCCGAGGCCGAGAAGAAATTCAAAGCCATCAACGAAGCCTATGATGTGCTCAAAGACCCGCAGAAACGCGCGGCCTACGACCGGTTCGGCCATGAAGGCTTCACGCAGGGCGGCGGCGGCGCGGCTGGCGGCGGCGGCTTCGATTTCTCGGGCAATTTCTCGGATATTTTTGAAGATCTTTTCAGCGAGTTCACCGGGGGCCGCCGTGGCCGCGGTGGCCAGCAGCAGCCCAGCGCCGCGCGCGGCAACGACCTGCGCTACAACCTCGACATCACGCTGGAAGATGCCTTCAAGGGCAAGCAGCAGACCATCAAAGTCACCACCTCGGCCAGCTGCGAGGTGTGCGATGGCAATGGCGCCGAGAAAGGCACCAGCGCCGAGACCTGCGGCACCTGCGGCGGGCGCGGCGTGATCCGCGCGCAGCAGGGCTTTTTCACGGTCGAGCGCGCCTGCGGCACCTGCCACGGCACCGGCAAAGTCATTAAAAACCCCTGCAAGAACTGCGCGGGCTCGGGCCGCGTGCGCAAAGAGAAATCGCTCTCCGTCACCATCCCGGCGGGGGTCGAGGAAGGCACGCGCATTCGCCTCACCGGCGAGGGCGAGGCAGGCTTCCGCGGCGGCCCGGCGGGCGATCTGTATATTTTCCTCTCCATCAAGGCGCATAAAATCTTCCGCCGCGACGGCGCGAATATTTACTGCTACGTGCCGCTGCCCTTCTCGACCGCCACCCTTGGCGGCCATGTCGAGGTG
>JBIISI010000039.1:0-19006 GCA_044341105.1 Rickettsiales bacterium
TGAGGACGGTGTTGGAGTAACCCGAGATACCGCCGACGCTGAGCGGGCGGGATTGGATTTTCATCCATAATTTCTGCAGGCCGCTTGCTTGTGCATATTGCTCGGGGTCGATTTTGCGTTCGGGAATGAGCAGCGAGGCGCTGAAGCCCGTGCCGAAAATGACGGCTGTCACCTGTTTCCAGAAATTGTTCTGCTGCTTGCCGGCTTTGAAATAGAACACCGCGGCCAATGCTTCGCTGGCGCATTTGATCTGGTTCAGGTGGTCCTGCACGAAGCCACGCAGGGAGGCGAAGGCGCTTGGATTTTGCTGGCGGGTTTCGGCAGTGAGCGCGGCGTTGGTGGGAACTTCAATGCCGTTTTGCTGGTAGTGCTGATGCAGTTTGTTCAGCAATGCATTGTATTGGCGCGGTTCATTCGCGCCGCCCATGGTCGCAATCAGCACATCGCCCGATCCCCAGAGCAACGCACTGCCAATCTGGCCGCTTTGGTTGCCGCGCGTGCCGGTGCGCAGGGCTTCTTCATGGCTGCGCAGCAGGCCGCTGGCGAGATAAATGACATTTCCCACGGAGTAGAGAATGCCGGATGCACGCAGGCTGTTGCCGCGTATCCGGTCCGTCAGCGATTGGGATTGCGGCGCGCTGCCAAGGTAGAGCTTTTCCGGCTCACCCTGAAGGAATGGCTGGCCCTTGAGTGTGGCCATGAGTTCGTCGGCATTGCTGAACCCGCTAATGCGCAGCGCATAGGCGCCGTCGCGGTAATCGGAGAGGGTGCCCCAGCCTTTCAGGCGCAGTGCGTCGCGCAGCGCTTGCCGCGATGGCCGGGCTGCGTCCGACGGATCGGCATACAGATAGGCGACCGCGCGCCCGTCCGACTGCTCGCGCACGTCGATACGCGAGACGATGCCGCCTGCGGGCCAACGGTAGGTGAGGGTGGTGGTTGCTGCTGCCATACTGCCTGATGTGGGATATTTACCCTTCTGTTATAGCGTGCGAATGTGACAGGATGATGACGGTTTGCATTTATTTTACATAATTCACGTTTATTTGTTGTGAATATGTGGATTGCAACAAGGCTGAATCCTGTTATTCTGGCACTGAGCTGCGCGATGCGACGATCGTTACCTCTGCCGAAACCCACTGTTTTCGATTTTCTATGGGATGGTGCTTGACTCGGGTAGGGAAACACCGTAAAAGGCGGTTCATAAAGCGCCGCATTGTGTGCAAGCTTCGGGAAAACTTCCCTAACATATTGAAAAGAATAGAGAAAGGTCGGCAATCATGGCTAGACGTTGCGAAATTACGAATAAAGGTGTTCAGTCGGGCAACACCGTATCCCACTCGAACCGCAAGGCAAAACGCCGCTTCCTGCCGAACATGCAGCAAGTGACCCTGCGTAGCGACGCGCTCGGCCAGAACGTGCGCATGCGCATCACTGCCAGCACCCTGCGCACCATCGACCATAACGGTGGCCTCGACAACTTCCTGATGACTACCCACAGCAAGTCGCTGTCGGACGAGGCGCGTTTGCTGAAACGCAAAATCATGAAAGCCCGCGAGCTGAAAGCAGCCGCGTAGCTTCATGCGCTAAGATACTGAAAAGGGCCCCATTCGGGGCCCTTTTTTTATACCGTGATGGTGCCTTCTAGCGCTGCCAGCCGGGCTTGTTGCCCGTCGCCTGCTGCAATTTTTTCAGCGCATCGCCCAACTGGCGGTCGCTGACGGTTGCCCCGTCCGTCATGGCGTCGAGATAGCCGACGAGCGTGCTGGCGGCCTCTTTTGCGAGGGTAAGCGACTTGCCGTTGAGCGAGCCGCGCCCATTTGTCGTAATATCAATGATCTGGTCGGGGAAGCGGTCGCCATTCACGTCGATCTCGGCGAAGGCCTGCATGGCCCCCGGTTTGCCGTCGCGCGCGGGGTAGGAAACGGTGCCGAGCGTGACGTTCTTCCCATCGGGTGTGGTGCCATAGACCTGTTTTTGCACCTGCAGGGCGCCGTTTTTGTCGTGGTGAGTGATGTGTTCAATATCCACGATCTGTTTGCGTTCCACGGGGTAATCGGTCATTGGCGGCTCCTTGCTTCCCGCATTCTACCGCGCAAAAAGTAAAGATTATATAAAGGCCGTGGGCCAAAGCGCCTAGCGCTCCTTGCAGCGTTCCGCCGTGATCGGCGTGACGGTGGGGGCGGTCACGAGATCGACCATGTCGGTCACCTGCTCGGGGTTCAGGCGTTTGCCCGCCAACTGGCGCACCGCTTCAAAGGCCTGGCAGGCCACGCTTTCGGGCAGGGCGGTGCTTTTGCCGTTGCGCTCCCACACGCCCTCGTAGTGCTCCCCGCCCTTGTGCTGGATTTCGAGATCGTAGGTTTCTTCCTCGGTCGTGTAGTGCGCGCGCACTTTGCCGCCCGTGGTTTTAAAATTCACGTCTTTGCTGTTGCTGCCAATGGTCAGCTCGCCATCGGCGTCCCGGGCCTTCGAGTTGGTCCATTCTTTGCCAAAAATCAGCGGAAGCGGAATAATCATCGTTCAATCTCCTGTGGCCATGACTATACCATGGGTTGCCAGCCCACACATGAAGTTTCTGTGACAAACAAAAAAGGCGTCCCGGGCCGGGGCGCCTTTTTCATGGGATTTACGGGCGGTAAATCAGCGATAATAACGGTAATTGCGTGGGCGGTCTTCATGATCGGCATATTCGGGGATCATGCGTGCGCCGTTGCATTCCTTCAGCGAATCCACCAGTTTGCGCCAGTGCGACTTGATGTGCTGTGTGTTGGGCATACCTTGCTCCTTGGTTGAAGTGACAGCTTCACCTTACGGGGGCGGTGCTTAACGCCCGGTAAACATTGCACGCAATGCAAGGTAACGAATTGTTACGGGATACTACGCCGCCCAGCGCTGGCGGTCGGCCTTGCGCACCAGGCGCGAGTCTTCCTTCGAGAACAGGCGGGTGATTTCACTCAGCATGGTGTCGCCCAGCTGTTCCACGTCGTGCAGCGTCACGGCGCGGCTGTAATAGCGGGTCACATCGTGGCCGATACCGATGGCCAGCAGTTCGATATCGCCCGCGCGCTCCACGCTGCGGATCACCTCGCGCAGATGCTGGTCGAGATAGCCGCCGGAATTGGCGCTAAGGGTGGAATCATCGACCGGCGCACCGTCGGAGATGACCATCATGATTTTGCGCTGCTCGGGGCGGGCGCGCAGGCGCTGTGCCGCCCATTGAATTGCCTCGCCGTCGATATTTTCTTTCAGCAGCCCATCTTTCAGCATGAGGCCGAGATTGCGCCGCGCGCGGTTGAGCCGCTGGTCGGCGGATTTGTAGATGATGTGGCGCAAATCGTTCAAGCGACCGGGGTTGTTCGGGCGGTTGGCATCGAGCCATGCTTTGCGGGCAAAGCCGCCTTTCCAGTCGCGCGTGGTGAAGCCGAGGATTTCTACCTTCACGCCGCAGCGCTCCAGCGTGCGCGCAAGAATGTCGGCGCTGAGCGCGGCGATGGTGATGGGCCGCCCGCGCATCGACCCGGAATTGTCGATCAGCAGCGTCACCACCGTGTCGCGGAAATCATTGTCTTTCTCGATTTTGTAGATGGTCGTCGTCTCCGGCCGCACCACAATGCTGGCGAGGCGCGCATTGTCGATCATGCCGTCTTCCAGCTCGTAAATCCATTGCCGCGCCTGCTGCGCCAGCAGCAGCCGCTGCAGCCGCGTGGCAAGGCGCGAGGTGACGGTGTGGTACTGCTTCACTTTCTGCATGAGCTGCTCGAACAGGCGATTCAGCTCGTCGTGCGGGGCCAGCGCATCGGCCTCGATGATCTCGTCGAAACGGGTGGTGTAGGCGTGGTAATCGCCCGCACCGGCGGCGAAAATATTATGGCGGTCGGGGGCGCTGCGCGGGGCTTTGTCGCGCGGTTTTGCGTCTTCCTCGATTTCGCCTTCGCCGTCGGTCTCGCCGCTGGTTTCCTGGCTGTCGCCGGTTTCGGTGTCGCTGCTCTGGCCGCGCTGCGGCAGCGATTCGGCGGCTTCGCTGTCGGCGGTTTCGTCGGCGGTGTCGTCATGGTGATGGCCGGTGGCGTCCGGCCCCTGTTCGTGTTCGCCGTTTGGGTCGTCGGTCAGCGGCAGCTCGGCCAGCAGCTCCATGTCGTAGAGCATGTGTTGCACCAGCTGTTTGTAGGCGCCCTGGTCGGCCACGGCCTGCGCCAGCTCCGCTTTGTTTTTCAGTGCGTGTGGCTCGACCCATGGCCGCGCGGTGTCGACCAGCGTGCGAATGCCCTCGGGCGGTTTCGCCCCCGTGATCGCTTCACGCACAATGTAGCGCACAATGTCGGCCAGCGGCGGCGCGGCCTCGGGCGAGCGGTTGGCGTAGCCCTGTAGCAGGCAATGCACCTCGTGGCGCTCGGCGAGGTTGGCTTTCATGCCCTCCATGCCGCCGGCGAGCGCTTCGAGGCGGATTTCCTCCAGCGCATCATACACCGCGCTGGCGCGGCTATCGGCGGGGCGGGTTTCGGCGTGTTTGGCCGCGTCGTGGTGCTTCAGCGCCAGCGCCGCGAGGTCGACCTGCGCGCGCAAATGGCGTTTGCTGCCGCTGCGATCTTCGCCGGTCAGGCGAAACAGCATGATGGGGTCGCGCAGCGCCAGCGGCTCGTCTTCCGCACGGTTGAGGCCGATGCTGACATGCAGCTCCTGCCGTCCGGAAATGGCTTGCGCCACTTCGGCCTGCCGCTGCAGGAAGATGGCTTCGCGTTCGCCGGGGCTGAGGTCGCGGTGTTTCACGCGGCTTCCAGCAAATCCACGTCGAAGCAGCGCTGGTAATATTCGGCAATCGTCGGGCGTTCCATCTCGTCGCATTTATTGAGGAAGGAGAGGCGGAATGCCGTGTCGACATCGCCGAGGATCTGCGCGTTTTCCGCCCAGCTCAGCACCGTGCGCGGCGACATGACGGTGCTGATATCGCCGTTCATGAAGCCTTGGCGCGAGAGGTCGGCCATGGCCACCATCTGCGCGATCTGTTTTTTGCCTTTGGCGTTTGCCAGTGCGGGCACCTTCGACGCGATGATGGATTCCTCCGTCGTCGCGTCGAGATAGTTCAACGTGGTCACAATATTCCAGCGGTCCATCTGCCCCTGGTTGATGGGCTGGGTGCCGTGATACAGCCCCGTCGCATCGCCAAGGCCGATGGTGTTGCTGGTCGCGAAAATGCGGAAGAACGGGTGCGGCGTAATCACCGTGTTCTGGTCGAGCAGGGTGAGCTTGCCCTGTGCCTCCAGAATGCGCTGGATCACGAACATCACATCGGGGCGGCCCGCATCGTATTCGTCGAACACCAGCGCCACCGGGCGGCGCAGCGCCCACGGAATGATGCCTTCCTGAAACGCCGTGACCTGCTTGCCTTCCTGCAGCACGATCGCGTCGCGGCCAATCAGGTCGGTGCGCGAGATGTGGCTGTCCATGTTGATGCGGATGCACGGCCAGTTCAGGCGCGCGGCGACCTGCTCGACATGGCTCGATTTGCCGGTGCCGTGATAGCCCTGCACCAGCACCCGGCGGTTATGCACGAATCCCGCAAGGATCGCCTGCGTGGTCGCTTTGTCGAAATGATAGGTGGGGTCAATTGGCGGTGTGAGCGCGTGCGGCGTGGCAAACGCGAGCGGCTTCATATTCGATTCAAACCCAAACACATCTTTGGTCGAAACGGTCTTCGTCGGCGCTTCTTCAAACGCCATGTCGGCGGGGTGCATGCTCATTATTTGCCTTTCTTCATCACGCCGGTTTCGTCGTACTGCGTAAGGTCGCGGTCATCGAAACGGCAGGCGGGGTTCATCAATACGTTGTAGAGGGTCTGGTCTTCAATTTCCCAGTAGCCCTCGTCGGCGGAAATTTTGTCGAGCAGGGCGAGTTCCTTGTCGCCCAGCGCATCGAGGGTGATGGTATCGCGCGAGAGGTCGACCGGCGCATCGGGGTAGTCATGTTCGAACTGTTCGCGCATGGTGGGCACCACGCGGTAGCGCATGAAAATGCCGTTGCGCACGCGGAAGCGGTACAGGCGGCCACCGGCGTCATCGGCGTCTTTTTTCATGAGCAGGTAGTTGGCATCGCCATGGCGGAAGGCGCGGGCGAGGTTTTCGATGTTCTTGCCCTCCACGCTGCGGCGGAATTCACCCTGATAGAGCGGCTCGGCGATTTTATTGAGGCAGGGATCGGCTTTCGCTTCGTTCCACACCGGCCCGAAATCCCGCACGAGGATGCAAGAGCAAAGCAGCGCGACGGCGGCGGCGAGGGCGAGAAGGGGACGTTTCATTTTTGCTCCACGTAATGGGCGATGAGATGGTGATAGGCGAGGGTGATCTTCTTGAACATTTCTTCGGCGTGGGTGTTACCACGGTTTACATCGGGATGGTATTTTTTTACCAGCAACCGGTACTGGGTTTTGACTTTTTCCACATCCGCCGGGTGTTCAAGGTCGAGCTGCGCCAGCGCGTCGCGGCTTTTGGCCGAAATGGGGGGCAGGTTGGCGCGATAATCGCCTTTGCCTTCGCCAAACAATTTGCCGAACGCCTCTTCCATGCGCCGCTCGGCATCGCGGCCCAGCTGGTCCATGCGCCAGGTTGGGCGGTGGCCGGTCGTTGCCTCTTTCTGGTAGGCGTAGATTTCGTCCTGGCTCATGCCCTCGAAATAGTTCCAGCTTTTGTTGAATTCCTTGATGTGCCCTTCGCACAGCCACTGATACTCGCGGGTGTTCGCGCGCGAACGGGGGGCGCGAAAATCGCCGGGCGCCACGCAGCCCTCGCGGGCGCAGGGCTGGCCCGAGGATTCCGTTGTTTCCGATTTCTTGCGTTTACTCATGCAGGCGTTGATCGTTTGGTGTTTCGCGTTTAGCGTAATAGGTAGTTACTTTCCTTCCACGGTCAACGGTTAACGGCCCATCATGAACATCACCGCGCAAATTCACCGCTTGCTTGAACAGGCTTTCCAGCCACAATCGCTGCAGGTGGTCGATGATTCCGCCGGCCATGCCGGCCATGCCGGCGCGCGCGCCGGGGGCGAGAGCCATTTTACGGTAAAAATCGTGAGCGAAGCCTTCGTGGGCATGAACCGCGTGGCGCGCCACCGCGCCGTCTACGCCGCGCTACAACCACTGTTCGAGGCCGGGCTGCATGCCTTGGCGATCGACGCCAAAACGCCGGAAGAGTAGGGCTACGCCGCGGCGCTGCGTTGCTGCTGTTCCAATGCCAGCAGCACTTCTTTCACTTCCACCCCGCCGAGGCTGAAGCCGCCGAGCGTGCCATCTTTTGCCAGCACGCGGTGGCAGGCAATGGCGAGTGGCACCGGGTTCGCGCCGCAGGCCGAGGCCACGGCACGCACCGCGCGCGGGAAGCCCACGCGCTCGGCCAGCGTGGTATAGCTGATCGTTTCGCCGTAAGGAATTTTCGCAATCGCCAGCCACACCATGCGTTGCAGTGGCGTGCCGCCCGCAAGGTCGATCGGCAGCTTCAATTCCGTGCCGTCGGCGAGGTAGCGGTCGATGGCGGTGCAGGCGCTGGCAAGGAAGCTATGCGCTTCGACCAGTGTTGCCTGCGGCAGGTTGCGCAGTTTTTCTTCCACCTCGCCGGGGCTCGCCAGCAGCGTCACATAGCGCAGGCCGCGATGGCTGGCGACCAGCAGCAGCGTGCCGATCGACGTGGCGTGGGTGGTGTAGACGAGGGTGTCGGTGGGTGCATCATGGGGCATGGTTATTCTTCCAATAAAGATAGGTGGTATTTGTTAGAAAGTCATACTTACCCGTTAGTCATTAACTCATTTGAGCGGCAGAAAATGATCATCAATCCTGAAATCGAGACACAACGCGATATGATCCGATGCCCTAGTGTTTCTCAAAATGTACTGCTTTTAAGGCTATCCAAATATTGCTGGGCATCTACTGCGCTATCTGCATCTTTTTCGCCATTTTTGTACATACGAATCACAAGCTTCGATTCGGGATTGCGTAAAGAACTGAACCCGCTTGATTGTGAACCTGAAATATAGCCAGAAGTATTGTTGAAGCTACCGGAAACTGAACCGTGTGAGCCGCCAGCAATTGTTGTCTCGTTCCAATCATTATTGCCAAGGACAATAAACTTGTCATAGCCAGCCTGTAAGGTCGCCTTCGCAGCGTTTTCCATCGCAATCCGCTGAGCGCCAGCGCGTCCATAAACAGGAGCTGCTGATACATCAATCTGCATCATATGATTGCCAAGCGGCATTGCCGATTCGTTGACACAAGCTGTAAGTGAAAATGCTGCAGCAATTAGTACGATATAGTGCCAAGATTTCATAATTCCCCCAATTCTTGAATTATGCCATTGTATCATCATTCCAAGATTAAGCGGAGCATGATCGTTAAGCTAAGCGGTTTTTTTGCTGTCGGTTTTGCGGTTCACGTAGCTGAGCACTTCTTTCGCCAGCGCGCGCACTTCTTCGGCGGCGGGGCTGTTGGGGGCCGCTTCCGTCACGCCCAGCCCGTGCAGCAGCGATCCGGCGAAAATCACCCGGTTGCCAAAGCGCGAACCCGCGAGCCCAACCATTTCGCCCGAAATCGCCTCGGTCAGTTTCGATTGCGGCGGCACGCGGTTCAGCACCATTTTCACCGGCACGCGCTCTTGCTTGCATATCTGGATCGTGGCACCCGTTGCCCACACATCCATGGGGCTGGGTTGCAGCGGAATCACCACCAGGTCGGCGGCGCGGATGGCGGTGCGCGCCTCCGCATCGGTGTGCGGCGGCGAGTCGATCACGATAATGTCGTGCGTGTGTTTCAGCCGGTCGATTTCCGAGCGCACGCGCCAGCCGGAAATGGCCGCGCAGGTGAGGCCGGTGGCGTCTTCGCCCAGCACGCTTTCGCGGATTTTGTACCATTGCGTGAGCGAGCCTTGCGGGTCGATATCGACCACGGCGACTTTGCGTTTGCCGCTTTGCGCCCAGGTGGTGGCGAGGTGCGCCGCCATGGTGGTTTTCCCCGCGCCGCCTTTTTGCTGTGCAATCGTGATGACCTTTGCTACCACGGGAACCTCTTTTTATAACGATGCTTGCCGATGGGTGGCAAGCTAGCGTGAACACTATATATTGTCAATGAAGCCAGTCGATACACTACATATAGATGCAGGACTTGTGGATAACGCGGTAAGGCTTTGGCGCGAGGGGGCGCTGGTGGCGATCCCCACCGAGACCGTGTATGGGCTGGCAGCCGACGCGGGCAACGGTAGCGCCGTGGCGGGCATTTATAAAGTAAAATCGCGCCCGCAATTTAACCCCTTGATTATCCATGTGGCCAGCGCCGAACTCGCCCAGCGCTACGTGGCGTGGAACGAAGCCGCCGAGGCACTCGCCAGCGCCTTCTGGCCCGGCCCGCTCACGCTGGTGTTGCCGCGCCGCGCGGGCTGCGCCATCAGCGATCTGGTCAGCGCGGGTGGCGACACGCTCGCCGTGCGCGTGCCCGCGCACCCGGTTGCGCAACAGCTTCTGCAGGCCTTTGGCGGCGCGCTCGCTGCGCCCAGCGCCAACCGCTCGGGCCGCGTGAGCCCCACCACCGCCGCGCATGTGCAGGCCGAGCTGGGCGGGGCCATTCCGCTCATCCTTGATGGCGGGCCGTGCGCGGTGGGGTTGGAATCGACCGTGGTCGATCTTTCCGGCGATGCGCCGCGCCTGCTGCGCCCCGGCAGCATCACCCGCGCCATGCTGGAAGATTGCCTCGGCGCGCCGCTCGCGCTGGCGAACGACGGCACCAAATCGCCCGGCCAGTTGGAGAGCCACTACGCCCCCGCCATTCCCGTGCGCCTGAACGCTGCGCAGGCGGCGCCGGGCGAGGCGCTGCTCGGGTTCGGCATAACGCAGGCGGCGGCGGCGAACCTGTCGCCAGCGGGCGACCTCACCGAAGCGGCCGCCAATTTATTCGCCTGCCTGCGCGCGCTCGACGATGGGCGCTTCACCGCCATCGCCGTCGCGCCGGTGCCGATGGAGGGGTTGGGCGAAGCCATCAACGACCGCTTGAAGCGCGCCGCCGCGCCGCGTTGAGGCGGGCGGGCGATGAATATCCGTGTGAGGGCGAAAAATGTTTTGCTATCGTAAAAACCTTGTGGCATGAAGGCCGCCTCGCCCGACAGGGCATACCGTGTTCCGCGATAGCTCAGCGGTAGAGCATCCGACTGTTAATCGGACGGTCGCTGGTTCGAATCCAGCTCGCGGAGCCATAAAAAAGCCCATGGCCAAATGGCCGTGGGCTTTTTTATTGTTTCGTGCCGATGGTTCACCCCCGGCGCAGCCGGTGTGCAACGACACTTGAGATGGCAGTAACTTAACCGGGATTAACCGGGAGTTTGCGGGATTAAGTGGGATGAGCAAATGCAGAGCCACTGCCGAGTGCCGGGGCGATGGGCATTACAAAAATGGGCGATCTGTGGATAAAACGAGTTGCGACAGTTTGCTCCGCCATTTCGGCGAATTGCGACAGATAGTTTGGCAGTAGCTACACTTGGCGCAATACGTGCAGCACCTTGCTGAGAATGGCGAAGTCTATGCCATCGTTCAATGCAACCTCAAACGGCTCGTAATTGCGGTTCTCAGAGAATATCCGCACCCTGTTGCCGGGTAACCGTTGGACGTGTTTAACTAGGACGTCGCCCTCTAAGCGCACTACATAAACGCCATCTTGGCCTTTTAAGTGTCTTTCGGCAGTGCTGCAGATTAGCAGTTCGCCGCCCTTGATCAGTGGCTCCATGCTTTCGCCGCGCGCATACATGAGGTACGTCTCGCCCGCAGTGAGCCTAAGTCCGCGCATCAACGCGGAGCTAAGCGTCATCTGCTCTTTTATTTCTTCTTTCAGAACGCTGCTGCCATGCCCAGCACTGGCAACCACCCTCATGATTGGCAGGCGCACTTCACTAGAAAGTACCGGAGATGGGGCTGCGAGATTATTCATAAAATCACTAGGGGGTGGGCTTAACTCACGGATTTGCTTTTCAAGGTAATCCGCAGCTTTCGGGCCTTCCATTGGCCCATCACCAGTTGCCAGCCAAAGAAAAGAAACCCGAAGGGCCTGAGCGAGCTGCACAACTCTTTCAACGCTAGGGAAAGAACCGTCCAGGTATTTTCTCATCAGCCCCTGGCTGATGCCGACTTTCTTCGCTGCACCATTCACGGATTGACCCTTTAGGGCTAATTTTAGTCTGTCTTTAAATTCGGTCACCCTTGGCTTCCCTTGGTCACTATTTATTTAAATCATTAATAATCAATTGGTTGCCAGCTTATTCCTTGGGCAATAGCGCAGCCCAAGAGTTGCTAACTCTTTTTAGCTTGACCCCTGAGGCAACCATAGCTAAAAAGAGTTAGCTAACTCACTTCTCGTTTCCAAAAAATACCGGGCCTGAATCCGGTGCAATTCGGAGTAATCATGAAACGACCCAAAAAGGTCTGGCACAGGGAAGATATTAAGGCGACCGTGCGTAAACGGGGCTCCACCTTGCGCGCCATTTCAGTGGCGGCAGGGTATAGCGCGAATACGGGCACCGTTGCCCTGACGAAACCCATGCCTGGCCCCCAAAAGACCATTGCGAATTTCCTCGGCCTTTCCCTGCATGACCTTTGGCCGAACTGGTACGACCAGCAGGGCCAAAGGATCGATGCACGATCTACCCGCAAAGCTACCCCCAAACGCGGGGGCTGTCATCGCAAAAAAACGGCCCCGGAATCTGCATCGGAATCGGCCCCCCAGAATTCTCCCCACCACCCTGACAAGCGAAGCGCACGGCAAGCGCGGGGAGAAGGTGTGGCGGCGTCCCCCGTCGCCACACCAACCCATCTTTCATCTGCTGCAATATAGGAGCGCCCAATGCCGCTTAGCACAGACCTGCGCCTGATTCGGGAATACATTGCCCTTGCGGCCAAGCACGCGAAGCAGCAGCGCGAGATCATCAAACTCGCCACCGGCCATCAGCCAGACCCGGTGATTATGGCCGAGTGGCGCGGGCAATTCATTGCCTTCTCCCGCATTCTTGGCGTGATTGACGGCACGATCGCCAGTGCTGCGGAGGCGCCCGATGCATAGCAGCGCGTATATCGACGAGGCGGTGGGCGCGATTCGCTACCAAGAGTTGAGTTTCGGAAACGGCGCAGTCGCCCGCTCTCGAGTGCTGGAGTCAACCGCTGGTGAGCGCGCGCTGACGCCCGCCGAAATGCGCGCCCGCAACATGACCCGCAAGGCCGCCGTGCATGGGCGAGTAGTGCAATTTATGCGCCTTTCCCCCGGCTGCCGGGTGACGCCCGTTTGGGATACTTTTTGGCACCTCGAGTATGAGACGGAGGAGCGCGCTGAGTTTGCGGCTGCTACGTGGGCGCGCTGTTTAAAGATCATTGAACCCCGTTTGAAGCGAGGTGAGCAATGAGCCGCACGAGTCATGACACCGCGCACAGCAAGCGCACGCCATGCCATCAATGCGGCCGTGGCGGCCATGTCTGCTTTGCTTGCGGGCGCACACCGGAGCAAGTGCCCGACGAAGAGCAATTCATGCAAAACGACCACGGTGCCATTTGCGAAAGCTGCATCGACCGCCTGCGTGAAAAAATCCGAACTCAAAAAGCAAATCGTGGGGGCTATCATGGGTGACATCTGTTTGAGAGAACTGGCACGCTTCGCGGCGATGATTGCATTCTGCGTAGCCATGTGTGCCCTGACCGTGGCGCTGGGGGCGTGATGCAGCACATGCCAACACAGCATGAGATCGAGGAGCTGGAGCGCAAGATTGCCAGCTTCCTGCCTCACTGGGCGGTGATCGGTTTGTACCAGCGCCATGGGCGGTGGGTCGCGCGGGTCATGTACCACGGCAGCATTGTCGATGATCTGACAACCAGCGAGATGCTGACCCGCGCCCATGAGGCTCGCCCGCAAGGCTGGAAGCTTGGCCTTACCAATAAAACCGCCAAGGCAGTGGAGGCCATGTGCCGCCAGCTGCTACGGCGCAATCCCAATAATAAATTCGTGCGCGAGCAGTATCCGCAGCTTTTTGCGGAAATTACCGCCGGACAGCACGAGGCAACCACGCACCAGGGGAACACGTATGGCGCGCAAGGATAAGGGGCAAGGCCGCAATCAGCTGACATTCTCGTTCGAGGTCACGACCGAAGAAATGTTCGAGCTGAAGGGCGGCAGTAACAGTGCGCTTTCCGACTTCGATTTTCGCTTACGGCAGGCGCTGAAGGAGGGCCTGGAACGCGCCGGGAAGCGGCAGCAGAACCCCCTATCCCGTGCAGAAATTGCGGATCGCATGAGTGCTCTGCTGGGGCGCGTGATCAAGAAATCGCACCTCGACGAGTGGACGGCCATGGCGACGATTTCGCGCAAGATACATGCCGATGCGCTGAAGGCGCTGTGCGAAGTGACGGGCGACCTTGGCCCGGTGCATGTGTTTGTCGAGTCGTTTGGCCTGCGCGCGCTCGATGCCGAGATGGCCAAATGTGCGGAATACGGCGCGGCGGAGATTGTGCGGCGCAGCCTGGCTAGCAAGCAGAAGAACCTGACCAACGACCTGGAAGGCATTTCCCAAACATTGGCCGAGCGCCTGCTGGCCGGAGGTAAAGCATGAGCGATATTATTAACCAGCCTGCCCATTACACGACCAGCGACATAGAGCCTATCGATGTGATCGAGGCATGGAAGCTCGGATTTTGTCTTGGCAATACCGTGAAATATATCGCGCGCCACGAGCATAAAGGTACTGCACTGGTCGACCTTAAAAAGGCACGCTGGTATCTCGACCGCGCCATCCAGAAGATGGAGGGCGGCAAGTGATCAAAGATGCGTACACTGCGCGTGAGATAGCGGAGCTGCAGCTTGAAGGGTGGCCCACGACTGAGCGTGCCTATAAATTAATGGCTACTCGCGAGTCATGGGCATCACGCCCGCGCGCTGCTGTAGGGGGAGGAAAAGAATACCTTCGTCTAAAACTGCCACTTGATTTGCAACTTGCTATTCTGAAGCGTTGGCTATGCAGCTTTTCCAGTATGGATACTGCCATCAGGCACATACGCACGATGCAGGCTGAGCAAGAAGACCGCCTAAAGCAACTTAGCAAAAATGAGCAACTGGCACTGCAGCAATTATTGCGACCCCATCGGCTCGCGTTTGTTGTTTTGGCGGTTGTTCAATTGCTACAGGCCATCATCACTATCTGGGGGCAGGCATGATAAAAGCTGCTTACATGGTCAAAGATGCTTACACCGCGCGTGAATTAGCAGAAATGCAGCACGATGGATGGCCATCCACAAAGAGCGGCATGATTCGTTTGGCTCAACGAGAACAATGGCCATCACGTGCACGATCTGCAATTGGCGGCGGAAAAGAGTATCCTCACTTTACCCTCCCCAAAGAACTCCAGGACGCCATTGTTGCTAAAGCCATGCAGGCTGCGCCGATCTGCGCCATGCCTGTCATTCCCACTCCGGATAAGCTGGCCGACGCGCAGTTCACTGCGCGGGCCATGGTGGTGCAGCATTTCCGCAAATACCAGCGTGCGCAGGGGCTTAAACAAACCCCGGCCGTGCGCCTCTACCTACCGTTCTACACTGCACTGGCAGTGCAGCACCCCGGAGAAATGCCCTACAGCGTTTATTCAACGGTGGCTGAGCGCAGCCTTTATCGCTGGTTAAAGGCCGAACCAAAAGAGCTTGCGGGCCATTATGGTGGCCGCAAGGGCACCGGCATTCTGAACCGCGCCAATGGAGGGGCGGTTGCCACCTACATCGCCGCGTTGCTGGTCGATAACCGTCACTATAAGGGCGGCCACATGCGCGACCTGGTACGCGCCAAATTTGGTGCCATGCTGGAGATCGACGACGAGATGGTCGCGCTGCCTGTGGTACGTTCTTTCGAGCGTTACATCAAAGAGTGGAAGGATGAAAACGCCCAGTTGTTTATGGCGATGACCGCGCCCGGCGAATTCAAAAACAAGATGCGCATTGCCGTGGGCACGGCGGATGCCCGCATCGACCGCCTGAACCAGCAATGGCAGATCGATGCGTCGCCGGCCGATGCTATCTGCAAGGATGGGCGCTACAGCATCTATGCAATCATCGATGTATGGAGCCGCCGCGCATTATTCAGTGTCAGCAAAACGGCCAAAACGGATGGCTCGCTGCTGCTCATTCGCCGGGCGATTATGGAATGGGGTATCCCCGAATCCATCAAAACCGACAATGGTGCCGACTTCGTTTCACAGCGCTTTAAAATGGCGTTGCTTGCGCTGCATATCGAGCAGGAAATCAGCCCCCCATATTCGCCCGAGAAAAAGCCGTTTGTCGAGCGCGTGATCGGCACCATGCAGCGCGACCTGATGGCGATCCTTCCCGGCTTTGCGGGCCACAATGTCGCGGATCGCCAACGCATCCGCGACCAGAAAGATTTTGCGGCTCGCTTGGGCGAAGGTGCAGACAAGGCATTTTCTGTCGAGCTGACTTCCACCGAGCTGCAGGCGGCCCTGGATAACTGGGCTGCGGGCAAATACGGCAGGAATGCTCACGACAGCCTTGGCATGTCGCCGATGGAAAAAGCGGCCAGTTGGGCCGATCCGGTGCGCAAGCCTAAATCGATCCATGCGCTGGATCTGCTGCTTGCCCCCATCGCTGTAGGAGGCGGCATGCGCACGGTCACGAAATACGGCGTGCGCATCGACGGCCGCAAATATTCCAGCGGGGCCGCTGCGATCCATATCGGCAAGGATGTTATCGTGCGCCACGACCCGCAAGACCTTGGCCGGATCTACGCTTTCGACGCGGACAACCAATTCCTATTCGAGGCGCTTCACCCTGAAACCTGCGGTCTTAACCCCATCGCCTATGCCAAGCAGGTGCAGGCTGAGCAGGCGGCACGTATCGCCGAGCAGAAAGCCGTCATCAACAAAGAGCGCCGGAAGCTGAATCGACTCGATCAGGCGAACGCGATTATGAGCCTGCACCAGCAAGGGACGATCGAGGCATTCCCCCACCAGGTTGAGCAATACAGCACACCGGCGCTGGATGAGGCATTACGGGCGCGTACCACTGTCACCACGACCGCTGAAACACATGGGCTGGATATCGAGGTTGAGGCGCTGGCCAAGCGCATGGCTGCGCCGGTGGAGAAAAAACAAACAGATGAAGAACGCTGGTCGGAGCGCCTGCTTGGCATCGACCTGCAATTGGAAGCCGGCGAAACCCTGAGTGAGAAGGACACATTGTGGTTGGCGCGGGTGGAGAAGTTTTCCTGGGCAATTGCATTTCGTAACGCCCGGAAAAGAGAGGCTGAGGCCGCAGCGCGCCACGCTGAGTTCTTAGCACAAAAGGAAACGCCCGACATCGAGAACATGCCGGGCGCGGATCAGTAACAATTCAATAAGGAGAAACTATTATGGCACCCACGCATAAGAAAGTCAACACACCAGCGAATGCCGGCGTTGCACCCCTGCGCAACATCGCCGTTCTTGAAAGCCTGCTAGTGCGCATTATTGAGCGCCCAGATCACCTGCCGGGCATCGGCATCTTCTCCGGCCCGAGCGGGTTCGGGAAGTCTACGGCGGTGGCCTATGTCGTCAGCCACCGGGATGCGATCTACATGGAGGTTCGTAGCACCGCGACGAAAAAATCCTTCCTGACCGCCCTCTTGAATAGCATGGGCCACAAGCCCGCTCGCACGGTTGCCGAGATGGCGGATCAAGTCGCGGAGGATTTGCTGCTATCCAATCGCCCCCTATTGCTCGATGAGGCCGACAACCTCGTTGAACGTAACCTGATTGAACTGGTGCGCGATCTGTACGAGCAAAGCAAAGCCCCCGTCATTCTGATCGGTGAAGAGCGTCTGCCGCAAAAACTCACTGCATGGGAGCGATTCCATGGTCGGGTTATGGATTGGCAACAAGCGCTGCCTGCCGATGCCAAGGATGTGCAGACGCTGGCCCGCCACTACACCCCGCATTTGCAAATGAACCATGATCTTGTCGATAAGCTGGTGCGTGAAGCGCATGGGTCTGTGCGCCGCATCGTGACCAATCTCGACCGCATCAATGCCATCGCCCTCAGTGAAGGGTGGGAATTGGTTGGGCTAAAAGAATGGGGTGACCGGCCGCTCTATACCTCGAACCCTCCGACCCCGAGGAAGTTCTAAGATGGCAAAGCGATACATTCGTGATCCCAACGTCATGTGGAAAGAAATCCGCAAGCTCAAACAATTCACCCGGCAGCAGCTGCTGCGCGCCATCGACATTGATCGGGATGACAACACCGTCGCCCCGTTCCTCAATAAGCTGGTGGCTGGTGGATATCTGAGCCTTATCAAGCCCGCAAAAAGTGGGGGACGCAATCAGTCGGCTGCGATCTATAAGTTGATCAAGGATGCGGGTTTCTGCCCACGCCTTACGACCGATGGAAAAACCCGCCCCCCCGGCGCACGTCATCGCATGTGGGCGGCCGCAAAGGTATTGGGTTCGAGCCCATTTGATTGGCGTGACCTGTCCCTAGTGGCAAAAACTACCCCCGCCTCCACCAAGGAATATTGCTACTTTCTTCAATGGAGCGGGTACTTGCATATCGCGCGCGGTGGCAGCCCCGGCACGCCCACACGCTATTTGTTTGTGCGTAGTCGCGATACCGGCCCCTTACCCCCACAAATCCGCAATCGCCGCACGGAGGTTTACGATGCCAACAAGCGCACGCTGGCATGGAAGAAAGGGCATGTGCGCGCATTGGATGCTGCAACCGGAAAAGTCGTCTGGGTGAAAGGTGGCCACCATGAGTAAGGATCAGCGCACAGTCGATTCGATGGCGATTGCCACAGAAGCATGGCGGGAGGTTCCGGATTGGGTGCGCATGTTGGCGGAGCGCTGCAATTCGCTCGGCCAAAGCAAAGCTGCCGGTCGCATTGGCTATTCGCCTAGCCTGGTCAACCAAGTGTTAAAGAACAAATACGGCGGTAATTTAAGCCGGGTTCAATGCTGTGTGGAGCGTGCGTTTAAAACCCAGACAGTGACCTGCCCGGTGCTTGGTGAGATTGGTGGCTCGCTTTGTCTGAAACACCAGGCAGCAAAGCCCAACACCACCAATCACATGGCCGTTGCACTGTACCGCGCCTGCCGTCGGTGCCCCAATGCATGTGGAGGCGAGCGTGGTTGACCAATCGACGTTTGAGGGTTTCGAGGAACTGCAGATGCACCTGCGCCGCCTGTATAAATTGGTGGAGGAGATGGTTCCAGCCGGGCAGCCGATCGGGCCGGAAACGGCCATCATAATGCCGGGCCACCTGTACGATCGCCTGCGCAACAATCTGTTCTGTCTGCAGGCGGATGCTGAAGACCTCAAACCCAAATTGCTGCCGCCGCCTGCGCCACCGCCGCCAGATGGCGAGCATGTGATCGACTTCAAAGCAGAACGCCTCAAGCGCCGCAACAAACCACCCGAAAGGAAAAAACCACTATGATTATCGAGAAAGACTACATCGCCACCGACATCCCCGAAGGCTACATGGCCGATGATAAAGGGCGGCTGGTGCATATCAACCAGGTGAAGGACGAGCATAAGCTGGAAAACCAGCTGGTGCGCGATATGTTCGCGCAGGCGCGGCACCTGAATTCCATTCTGGCCACCTTTAAGGCGGCAGCATTCAGCGATGTGGAGGCCTTCCTCCAGTTGCTGGGTGAGAAGTATGGCATCAAGAAAGGTGGCCGCCGCGGCAACCTGACGCTCACCAGCTATGATGGCCTGATGAAGGTGCAGTTGCAGGTGTCGGATAGCTTTGCGTTTGGGCCGGAGTTGCAGATCGCAAAGCAACTGATCGACGACATGATCAAGGAGAGCAGCGGCGGTGCCGATGAAAAGATCATCGCGCTGGTGAACCATGCGTTTTCCGTGGACAAACAGGGTCAGGTGAACCGTGGCAATATCCTCGGCCTGCGTCGCCTGAACATTCAGGATGCCAAGTGGGAACAGGCCATGCAGGCAATTACCGATTCCATGCGTG
>JBIISI010000099.1:0-5116 GCA_044341105.1 Rickettsiales bacterium
CCAATATATCCGCTTCTATTGCCGCCCTACCGCCACGGCGCAGTGGCAATCCGTCACCCTAGATTTTGCGGGGGTGTAGCATGGACTTCATCCCAATCGATAAGTCGCTCAGCTCGTCCGGTGGGTTCGCGCTGCGGCTGCCGCTGATCGTTAAAAGAGTTATTATTAAGTACCCAGTGTCTTTAATGAACAAACCTGCTGAGCAGTATCCATGCCTATCAGCTACAAGCGATTTCGCTCGCAATATTTTTGAGCAATACCGCGCCGCAAAGCTTAACCCACGGTGGGTAAACAAGAAAGCTCCGCTGGAAAGAAACAAATATAATACCGTTTTTGAAGGCATTGAAATTGATACTTACCCAGATATAGCATCAGCCCCACTGCACATGGATGCCCAAGTAGGCGCGTCATGAGCAAAGTCGTATCCATCGATAAGTCGCGCAGCTCGTCCCGTGGGTTCGACCCGCGACGGGCGCTGATCGCAAAAATCCACGTGGCGAAGAAAGAGCTGTGCATGGAGGATGGCTGCTATCGTGCCATGCTCGAGCGCATTACGGGTAAGACCAGCTCGGCCGCAATGAGCATGGGGCAGTTGGAGGCGGTGTTGCGTGAATTCGCCCGCCTTGGTTTTAGCGGCATTAAGCGCCCGAGTAAGCCGGGCGGCCTGCCAAGCGACGAACAGGCAAAAAAGATTCGGGCGCTGTGGCTGAACCTCTACCACCTTGGCGAGCTGGAAGACCCCGCCGAGGAAGCGTTGCTGGCATTCTGCAACCGGATGAGCGGTGTGGCGCGGATCGAGTGGATGCATGCTGAGCAGTTCGACAACGTGATTCGTGGCCTGCGCGGCTGGCTCCAGCGAGTCAACTGGCACAACCCAAGCGCCGAGACGATCTCAAGCATTGCCAATGCGCGCCTGCGCATGGGGGTCGATCTGGCCCCAGCCACGATGAATCATGCCGGCATCGCCGCCAAAGCCGCGACCATCCGCGCGCAGTATGCGCTGCTCGCTATCGACATTGCGAGCTTTGTACCCGAGCTGATGCCGGCCGAGGACATGGATCAGTTGATCGCTGCCCTAGGGCAGAAATGCCGCCTTGCCAAGGGGAGAAAATAGCATGCATAGCCGCTACGATCATCTTGATCTGAGCGACTCGCCGAATACGGCGAGCCTGGAAGCGCTGATCGGCGAGGAAAAGCTGGGGCAGCTTTCCATCGATTTTGGTGGTTCGATGCTATCCATCCCTGTCCATATGACCGAAGGCAACCCCATCGCCTTCAGCATCGGCTTGTACGATGCCAAGAAATTATCCGATGTCTGGGGCGGCATGCAATTCACCGTGCCGCTGACCGCCGGCCGAACCCAGCGGGTTTTGCGCCTGCTGCGCGAGGGCAAGACTATCAATAAAATTAGCCGCATGGTGGGCGTTGATCGCTCCACCATTTATCGCATTATTGCCGCGGAAGAAGATAAAAACCAGCTCGACATGTTCGATATGTAGCGCACGCTACAATGCCACGGGCTCGCGCAGGCGCGTAAATTCGCGTTTATGCTGCCTTTATTTTCTCAATCCCTCAGCTTACTTCTGCATGACCTGTGCCGCTGCACGTTAGGGTCGGCGGCCGGGCGGCATGCCAGCGCCGTGCTGGCCAGCGTCATGATCATTGCCACGCCCCTGACCATCGAGTTTGAGGGGCTACGCCAGAAAGCCTATCTCGACGCGGTTGGCATCCCCACCATTTGTTACGGCGAAACCGAGAACGTCCGGCTGGGCGATGTGCGGTCGAAAGCCGAATGCGACACGATGCTGGCCACCAAGCTCGGCTTCCATGCCGCGCAGCTTGATTGGGCCGTTCAGCAGGATATGCCGCCCGAGATGCACGCGGCGCTCGCCAGCTGGAGCTACAACGTGGGGATCGGCGCGATGAAGAAATCCACCCTCGTGCGTTTGGCCCATGGTGGCCAGTTTGTTGCCGCATGCAATGAGTTGCCACGGTGGATTTATGCCAAAGGCAAGCGGTTGAATGGGCTGGTCATCCGTCGGGAGAAGGAGCGCCAGCTGTGTTTAAGTGCGCTGTAATTGCCGCCACCGTAGGCTTCCTGCTGGGATTCGGCATTGCCACTTATTGGCAATCGACCCTGCGCGCGCATGACGGCACCACCCGTGACCTGGCCGACAGCCAGGTGCAGGTCGGAGCCTATCAGCAAACAGAGCAACTCGGGGCTGCCATTAACACCATCGAAAGTGTTGCCTTCAAGGAGTATTCCCATGCGTCTGATCAAAACGATCTGCTTTTCCGCGATCTTGCTACAGGTACTATCGGCCTGTACCTCAACGGAAGCTGTGGTGCAGAAGTCACCCCAGCGGCCGCCGGTGTCGGCATGGCTGATGGAGCCGGAGCCGGATATTCTGCCGCTCCTGGACAACATCGTGCGCCCCGTCTCGATCGAGCTGCCGAAGAAGATTACCGAGCCCTCCGCCTCGGTATCCAGCGCTGCCGCGCAAAAGTGACCGCCTTACAGGATATCGTGAAAGAGGAGCGCCGCCTTGGAAAGTAGCTTCATGTTGAAAATGCTCGGCGGGATCGTCGCCGTGATCGGCGGTGTGGCGGCTGGCATCTGGTGGCTGCTGAAACAGAGTTTTGCCACCAAAGATGAACACCGTGAGCTGAAGGATCGTGTGGCCTCCATGGAAAACGTGGTCAAGAACCTGCCGACTGTAACCCATCACAACGAGCTGCTGGTCAAGGTGATCGAGATCAGCGGCAATGTGAAGCACACCAATGACAGCGTCGCCCGCATCCAGCGCCAGGCAGACCGAACCGAAGATTTCCTATTGAAGGGGGGATTTAACCAATGACGACGGGGCATGATTTTAAAGAGCATCTGGCCAAAGACCGCCGTCTGTGCATCCTGCGTGTGCTGACCGAGACCGGCGGTTCCGCCAATGACTCCGTGCTGCATACAGCACTGGAGGCATTCGGCTTTCGCCGCCACCCACGCACGACCATCCATGAGGATGTGCGCTTCCTGAAAAGCATCGGCCTCGTGATCGATGAATGGGTGAAGACCGTTCAAATCGTCTCGATCACCGCGCGGGGCGTCGATGTTGCCGAAGGCCGGGAAGCCGTCGAAGGCGTAAAAAAGCCATCCATTGGGGTGTGACATGAGCCGCAAGCACCGCCCTAGTAGCGTTGATCGCCTGCCGGATGAAGTCCGTGAGCGCATCGCCCAACTGCGTAATGCGGGTCGCACGATCGACGAGATTCTTGCTGCCCTGGAAACGCTTGTCGGCGCGGCAGGAAAGCCCTCGCGCTCAGCGCTTGGCCGCCACCTGAAAGAGCAAGAGCAGGTCATGCAGCGTATTCGCGAAAGCCGCCAGCTGGCCGAAGCGCTCACCAAGAATTTCGGCGATAAGCAGACCAGTGACGTGACCCGTATGAACCTCGAGTTGCTGCAGGACATTATCTTGCGCGCCACCATGGCATCGGACGATGACGGCAACGCCAAGCCTTTCGACCCCAAGGATATTATGTTTTTGGCAACGGCTTTGGAGAAAGCCGCCAAGGCTGGCAAGACGGACTTCGATCAGCAGCTGGCTGCCGCGCGCGAGCTGGAGCGTCGGGAGACCACAAAGAAGGCGGCAGAGACAGCCGTCGCCGCAGCCAAAAAGCGTGGCCTCTCCGCAGACACCATTCATGCAATTAAATCCAGCATTCTTGGGGTGGAATCATGACCGACGATGTAGTGAGCGCGTCGATGGAGCATCTGGCATGGGTGCGTATCCAATGCCTGCAAATTGCCTGTAAGGCGCGGCCTACTTTGCCCCCCGAGAAGCAAGTTGCCCTGGCCATGTCCTATGAGAATTACGTCATGGCCGAGCAGCTCGAGCATGAGGCAGTGCATTGAAAACCTACCTGCCAGAGAACATTGCCGAGTTGCCCAGCATTTTCCTGGGCTACCAGTCGCGTGCGCTCAAACTGCGTGCCAGTTCGGCCGTGGCGTTTGTGGAGAAATCCCGCCGTGTCGGTTTGACCTGGGGAATATCGGCGGATGCCGTTTTAGTGGCGGCGGCCAATAAGTCAGCCGGGGGCATGGATGTATTTTACATCGGGTTCAACCTCGACATGACCAAGGAGTTTATCGACACCAGCGCCGAGTGGGCCAAGCATTTTAGCCACGCCGCCTCGGCGGTGGAAGAGTTCATTTTTAAGGATGCGGTGGGCGATGAGAACAAAGACATTCAGGCCTTCCGCATCAAGTTCGATAGCGGCTTTGAAATCGTTGCGCTGACCAGCCGCCCGCGATCGCTGCGCGGTCGGCAGGGCTACGTGATTATCGATGAGGCCGCCTTCCACGATGACCTGCCCGAGCTGATGAAGGCTGCCTTGGCGCTGCTGATGTGGGGCGGCATGGTGCTGGTGATCTCGACCCATAATGGGGAAGACAACCCTTTTAACCAATATATTAAGGACATCCGCGCCAACCGACTCAAATACGGCCTGATCCGCATCGACTTCGACGATGCGCTGCGCGATGGCCTTTACAAGCGTATCTGCCTGACCCGCGGCCTTGAGTGGTCACAGGAGAAGGAAGCCGCCTGGCGCGATGAGATCGTCGAGTTCTATGCCGACGGTGCGGACGAGGAATTGTTCTGCCAGCCGCGCCAGGGCGGCGGTAAATACCTGCCTGGCGTGCTGGTGGAATCCCGCATGGTCGATGCACCGGTACTGCGCTTCGCCTGCGACAATGAGTTTGTTTACAAGGATGAGTACACGCGCGAGCGGGTTGTTGAGGAGTGGTGCAGTGAAAATCTGCTGCCCCCGATCGAGGCGCTCGATAAAAAGCTTCAGCATTTTCTGGGTGAGGATTTTGGCCGCAGCGGGGATTTGACCACGCTATTCCCATTGGAGCTTGGGCAGACCCTGCGCCGCCGTATCCCATTCGCTGTCGAATTGCGAAACGTGCCGTTCGTGCAGCAACGGCAGATCGTGTGGTATATCCTCGATCGCTTGCCCAGGTTCAATGGTGCAGCTTTCGACGCTCGTGGCAACGGCTCACAGTTGGCAGAGGAAACCATGCAGCGCTATGGCAGCGGGCGCATCCACCAGGTGATGA
>JBIISI010000008.1:0-42863 GCA_044341105.1 Rickettsiales bacterium
GCTGGCGGCACCGGCGCGTGTCACCGCCCAATTGGGAAACTGGTTCACCAGCCGTTCCTGTTCCACTTCCGACGCGGCGCGCCGGGGTTGGTCGCCACCAATCACCACCATGGGTGAATCGCTCTGCGCAAACGCAGGAGCGGCAAGCAAAAGCATGAAGAAAAAAGAACGCATGGCGCAGGGGTAGCAGTGCGCAGCCACGCTGTCTATGGCTTAGGCGCGCGGCGCCAGTTCGGGCAGCTCGCCCACCACGCCCAGCTTCTTCGCTTTTTTCAGGCGGCGCAGGATCATGTCGCGCTTGAGGCTCGAGATATGGTCGACGAACACGACACCGTTGGTATGGTCGATCTCGTGCTGGATGCAGGTTGCCATAATGCCCTCGGCCTTCAGCGTTTGCTCCACGCCGTGTTCATCGAGGTATTTCACGGTGACCGCCGCTGGGCGCTCGACATCCGAATACTGGTCGGGAAATGACAGGCAGCCTTCCTGATAGACCGAGCTGTCGTCGGATTCGGTGATGATTTCCGGGTTCACCAGTTTGAGCGGCTCGTGCCGCCCCTCGCGGATGGCCACATCCATCACGATGCAGCGTTTATGCACGCCCACCTGCACCGCAGCCAGGCCGATGCCATCGTTGGCGTACATCGTCTCAAGCATGTCGCTGAGCAGTTTGCGAATGGAATCATCCACCACCTCGACCTTCACGGAGGGGCGGTTAAGGCGCTCGTCGGGCGCAATCACGAGGGGTAGTACGGCCATAATTCTCGTATCTCTTGATTTTCGTCATTCCCACCTGCGCGGGAATGATAATAATGGGGTGCGTAGCGATAAAAATCAAGCCTCAGCCGCTGTCTTCAAGCGTTTGAGCGATTCGTCCTTGCCCAGAATCTCCATCGCTACAGGGATATCCGGCCCGCTCATGGCGCCCACGATAGCGGCGCGCATGGGCGGCATCAGCTCGCCCAGCTTTTTGCCGTGCGTGTCGGCCACCGCCTGCACGCAGGCTTTAATGCTGCCTGCTTCCCATGCCTCCACGGCTTCCAGCGCGGCGTTTACCAGCGCGAGATTCTCGCGCCCTTTGGCCAGCTGGGCGCTGGCTTTTTCGTCGTAGTGGGTGGGGGCGGTCAGGTAGAACGCCAGCTGGGTGCGCAGTTCCGGCAGGGTGCTGGCCTTCTCGCGCACGCTTTCAATGGCGCTTGCATGGGCCCCATCGACCCCCAGCAGTGCGGCCAGTTCGGCCCCGCTGCGCAGGCGCAGGTAATGGGCGTTCACATGCGCCAGCTTGGCAAAATCCAGCCGCGAGGGCGATTGGCCGCAGCCTTCAAGCGTGAACCACGCAATGGCCTGTGCGTCGGTGAAAATCTCGTCGTCGCCATGTGCCCAGCCAAGGCGCACGAGGTAATTGCGCATCGCCTCGGGCAGGTAGCCCATCTCGGCATATTCCGTCACCGAGGTTGCGCCGTGGCGCTTGGAAAGTTTTGCCCCGTCCGGCCCGTGGATAAGCGGGATATGCGCGAATTGCGGCACATCCCAGCCCATGGCCTGGTAAATCACCATCTGCCGCCCGGCATTGTTCAAATGGTCGTCGCCGCGAATGATGTGGGTGATGCCCATATCATGGTCATCGACCACCACGGCGTGCATGTAGGTCGGCGTGCCGTCGCTGCGCAGGATCACGAAATCATCCAGCACGTCGGCGCCGAAGCGCACATCGCCCTGCACCGCGTCGCGCACGATCACTTCGCCGGCGAGTGGCGCCTTGATGCGAATGCTGGGCTTCACGCCCGCCGGGGGCGTGGCGGCGCTGTCGCGCCATTGCCGGTTATATTTAAACACCTCGCCCCTGGCTTCGGCGGCTTTGCGTTGCTCGGCCAGTTCTTCGGCGGTGGTGTAGCAGTAATAGGCCTGCCCACGGCTCACCAGCTCCTCGGCCACCGCGCGGTGGCGGGCTTCGCGCTGGCTTTGGTAAACCACCTCGCCATCGTGGGCGATGCCGAGCCAATCGAGCCCATCTAAAATCGCCTGCGTGGCGGCGGGGGTGGAGCGCGCCTTGTCGGTGTCTTCCACCCGCAGCAGGAACTGGCCGCCATGGTGGCGGGCGAACAAATAGTTGAACAGCGCCGTGCGTGCGCCACCGATATGCAGCATGCCGGTGGGCGAGGGGGCGAAGCGGGTAACGACGGTCATGATATTCTCTCTTTTTTATGTCGCCAAGGGCGGCTAAGTTGCGCGCTTTATAGCAGGGCCGAGGGTGATGTCACGCATCAAGCAATGGGTACAAGCGCAGCGCGGGCAGGGGCTTGCGTGGCTGGTGCTGGCCTATGCCGCCGGCATCGCCACCTATTATGCGCTGCCGCACGAGCCGGTGCGCCCGGGCCTGCTCCTGCTGGCGGCGATTCCGGCGGTGTTGCTGCTTGCGCATCGCCGCGCACGGCCATTCTGGCTTGCCGCGCTGGCCTTCGCCGTGGGGCTCGCATGGGCCAGCCACTACACCGCGCAGCAAACGCCGGTCATGCTGAAGCGTGAACTCACGCCACGCCCGCTCACCGGCATGGTAGAAGCAATCGAGCGCATTGAACGCGGGCTGCGGTTCACCCTAGGCGCGGTGGAAATTCGCGGGGTCGATGCCGCGAAAACGCCCCGCCATGTGCGCCTCAGCATGCGCCTGAGACCCGGCGATGCCCCCGCGTTGCCAATGATCGGCAGCCGCATTTCGCTGCTCGCCGGGCTGTTGCCGCCCATGGGCGCGGCCACCCCCGGTGGCTTCGATTTCGCGCGTTATTTTTACTTTCGCGATATCGGCGCGGTGGGCTACGTCCTGCCGCCATGGAAAACGCTGGCCGATGCGCCGGAGCGCGGCCTTCATGCCCGCTTCCAGCAATGGCGGCTGCAACTCACCGAGCAGATCATCGCCACCCTCGGCCCCACCAACGGGCCGATTGCGGCGGGCCTCATCACCGGCGAAGCCCGCGCCATCCGCGCGGTGGATTACGACGCGCTGAAAGCCGCCAACCTCTACCACATCATTGCCATTTCCGGCGGCCATATGGTGGTGATCGCGGGGGTGATTTTCATCGGCCTTCGGCTGCTGTGCCTGCTGGTGCCGGGCGGGCAGCGGCCGGGGGCGAAAGCCATCGCCGCCGCGCTCACGCTGCTCATGGTTACGCTCTATCTGTTCATCACCGGCCTGCCCATATCCGCCGTGCGCGCCTATGTGATGATCGCACTGATGCTGCTCGCCGTCATCCTGCGGCGCGAGGTCGATGCCATGCGTTCGCTCATGCTTGCGGCGCTGCTCATGCTCATCGCCGACCCCTCCGACCTGCTGGAGCCGGGCTTCCAGCTCTCCTTCGTGGCCACGCTCGCCATCATCGCGCTGGCGCAAGCGGCGTGGCTGCGCCCACCCGCGGTCGATGCGCCGAGCCTTGCCCATCGCGCGTGGCAGGCGGTGCTGGCGGCGCTGCTCATTGCGCTGGCGGCCGAATCGGCCACCTCGCTGCTGGTGGTGCGCATGTTCAACCAGTTCGCGCCCTACGGCGTGCTGGCCAACGCGCTTGCCACGCCGCTGGTGGCGCTGCTGCTCATGCCTGCCGTGGCGCTGTATTTCGTGCTGCTGCCGCTGGGCCTTCAGGGCTGGGCGCTGGCGCTGCTGGGCCACGGCATCGACGCCATGCTGTGGATCGCCCACACGGTGGCCGACCTGCCGCATGCGCTCATTTTCCTGCCCGCGCCGCCGGATTGGGCACTCGGCATATTTGTGCTGGGGCTGTGCGTGATCGGGCTGGTGCGTGGGGGTGGTCGGTGGCTGGGGCTTGGCCTGTGCGCGCTGGCGTGGGCCAGCATTGCCACCGTGCAGATGCCCGACCTGCTGATTGGCCCGCAGGCGAAACAGATCGCGCTGCGCACGCCCGATGGCTACGCGCTGGTGCGTGGCCGGCCCGATTCGCTGGTGCCGGAATTATGGGCGAATGCGCTGGGCTACAAAAACCTGCCCGCGCTGCGGCCCGGCACGCCCGCATGGCGCTGCGACCGCATGGGCTGCATCGCCACTGTTGGTGCGCGCCATATCGCGTTTCCAACCGATGCCGTAGCGCTGCTGGAAGATTGTCGCCGCAACGACTGGGTGGTGAGCCCTCTGCGCACCCGCCATTGCGACGCGCCGATGATTCGCCCGTGGGCGCTCGAACACGCCGGGGTGCATGTCTATTGGGCCGGGGAAAACCGCTGGGAAACGGGCGCGGGCTGGCAGGGCAAGCGCCCGTGGAGCATCGGCGGGCGCGATTAAGCTTCGTCGAGCGCGAGCAGGTTGTTCACCGTGTGCGAGCGGAATTCGCGGCGATACGCCACCCACACGATGAGGGTGGTCACGCCAATAAACACATAGCCGTTCAGGAACCAGCTAATGACGGCGAGCCCGAAATAGTAAGCGCGCAGGCCGAAATTGAAATGGCGGCCTGCATTGCCGATGAGCTTGCCCGCGCGGCGCGCATATTCGTAATGGTGGCTTTTATGCTCGTTGCACAGCGGCGCCGCACCCACCACGATGCTCACATAGTTATATTGCCGCAGCGACCAGGTGAGCTTGAAAAACGCGTAGGTAAAAATCAGCGCCAGCAGGGCCAGTTTCAGCTCCCACATAAACGCGGTGGAACCCATCACGAACGGCAGCGAGCTGACCACCTGCATGCCTTCTTTCTGGTTCGAGCCCATCACCGTCACGATGCCGATCAGGATCAGCACGGTGGTGCTGGCAAAAAACGAGATCGAGCGCGCGATATTGCCGATGAGGGTGGCGTCGCTCATGCGCGCGTCGCGCTTGATCATCTGGTGCATCCAGCGCGTGCGCATGTCGTCCATGATCTTCACGAGATTGATTTTTTTGCCGTAATGGTTGTCGGCATAATAGGCATAGCCGAACCAGCAGAAAATGTACCACGCCATGGCGATCATATCGACATAGAGAATCGGGCTTCCCTGAAAATCATAGGCGCGCGATAACCAATCCATCTCAGGCTCCGATCAGGGCACGGGTTGCTTGTTCCACATCCGGCTGCCGCATGAGCGACTCGCCGATTAAGAAGCAATGCATAGCAGACCCACGCATGCGCGCAATATCCTCGCGCGTGGCGATGCCGCTTTCGCACACCAGCGTGTAACCCTCGGGCACCAGCGGGCGCAGGGTAATGGCGGTTTCCAGTGAAACTTCCAGCGTTTTCAGCGAGCGGTTATTGATGCCCAGCAGGCGCGAGGAAAGCCCAAGCGCGCGTTCCAGTTCGGCGTCGTCATGCACCTCGACCAGCACATCCATGCCCAGCTGGTGGGCGATGGTTTCCAGCTCGGCGGCCTGCGCATCGCCCAGCGCCGCCATGATGAGCAGGATGCAATCCGCCCCCAGCGCCCGCGCTTCCAGCACCTGGTAGGGATCGAGCATGAAATCCTTGCGCAGCACCGGCAAATTCACCGCCGCCCGCGCCTGCACGAGATACGCATCCTCGCCCTGAAAATACGGCGTGTCGGTCAGCACGGAAAGGCAGGTCGCGCCCCCGGCCTGATAGGCTTTCGCCAGCGCCGCCGGTTCAAAATCGGCGCGAATCAGGCCTTTGCTGGGCGAGGCTTTTTTGACCTCGGCAATCAGCCCGATGCCGCCCGCGGCCACCGCTTGTTTCAGCGCGCGGTGAAAGCCGCGGCAGGGCGTGGCGGCCAATGCGCGCGCCTCCAGCTCGGCCAGGCCCACCTGTGCCTTCTGGTGGGCAATATGCGCGCGTTTGCGTTCGCAAATCGTGGCCAGTGTGTCGCTCATGGGCGGCGGCTCGCTTCCGCAAGGTGGCGCAGCACATGCAGTGCCTGCCCGCTCAACAGCGCTTCCTGCGCCATGGCTGCCCCGCCGCGCAGGGCGGTTGCTTTGCCGGAAACATACAGCGCCACGGCGGCATTCAAAATTACCGCCTGCGCGTAGCCGTTTTCCTCACCATTGAAAATCTCGATCATGGCGCGGGCGTTTTCTTCCGCGTCGCCGCCCTTGATGGATTCGATCGGCTGCGGGTAAAGCCCGGCGCGCTTGGGCTCGATGGTGGTTTCCAGAATTTCGCCTTCATGCAGCTCATAGGCATAGCTCGGGCCGGTGATGGATACTTCATCGCAGCCATCCGCCCCGTGCACCACGATCACGCTCTGGCTGCCCAGCATCTGCGCGGCTTCGGCCATGGGTTTGCACAGTTTTTTGTCGTACACGCCAATCAACTGGCGGTTCACCCGCGCCGGGTTGCATAGCGGGCCGATGGCGTTGAAAATGGTGCGGTGGCCAATGGCTTTGCGCAGCGGTGCAATGGCGGCAAAGCCGGGGTGGAAGGCCGGGGCGAACAGGAAGCAGATGCCCACCTCGTTCAGCACCGCCTCGCATTTCTGGGGGCTCAGCGAGGTGTGCACGCCGAGCATCTCCAGCACATCGGCCGAGCCGGATTGCGAGGTGATCGCTTTGTTGCCATGTTTTGCGACCTTCACGCCGCAGGCCGCCACCACCAGCGCCGTCGCGGTCGAGATGTTGTAGGTATGCTGGTAATCGCCGCCGGTGCCGCACACGTCGATGGCGTCGAGCTGCTGCGGGAAGGGGATGCTGCGCGCCATTACCGCGTCGACCGCGCCGGCGATCTGCTCGGCGGTGGGGCCGGTGTTTTCGATATGCGCAAGCAGTTTAACTGCCTCTTCGTCGCGCAGTTTTGCTTCAAGGATCGCGCCAATATAGGCTTCGGTGTCGCGGCGTTGGCTCATAGCATGCTCAGGAAATTCTTTAACAACGCATGGCCATGCTCGCTGGCAATGCTCTCAGGGTGGAACTGGACGCCGTGGATGGGCAGGGTTTTATGCTGCAACCCCATAATCAGGCCATCGGTTTGCGCGGTAATCTCCAAACAATCCGGCAGGCTCTCGCGCTCCACGATCAGCGAATGGTAGCGCGTGGCGGTGAAGGGCGAGGGCAGGCCGGCAAACAGGCCGCGGCCCGTGTGGCTGATGGGGCTGGTTTTGCCGTGCATCACCTGCGGTGCGCGAATGACGTTGCCGCCAAACGCTTCGCCGATGGCCTGATGGCCGAGGCACACGCCAAACAGCGGAATGCGCCCGTCGAGCTGGCGGATCACGTCGAGGCAGATGCCGGCATCCTTCGGTGCGCAGGGGCCGGGCGAGATCACAATGCCGTCCGGTGCGCGGCCAATGGCGTCTTCGGCGCGCAGCGCATCGTTGCGCACCACATCGACCTTCGCGCCGAGGGCCGCGAAGTAATGCACCAGATTGTAGGTGAAGCTATCGTAGTTATCGATGAGGAGAATGGTTTTCATGGCCGCGAACTTTCGCGCCCACTATCACCATTTCTTCACAAATTCCAAGGCCAGATCGTCATTTTTTTCTTCGGCCTTGGCGGTAATGATCCGCGGGCGCGGCATGCAGGCATCGCCGAACTTGGCATCCGACAGCCCGCGCAGGTAGGCGCGGCGCATATTTCCGGCCTGCAGCGCCTTGTTCACCGCCTTCTCGTGCGAGTTCGCGCCCGTCAGGCGGCGCAGGATGCTGCGGAAGGGCAAAAAGTCGGTCTGGCTGCGCACCACGCTCACCACCGCGTCTTGCACCAGGTTGCCGCCCACTTCCATATATTGCTCGCGCGCCGAGAGGGCGGCTTTGGGCTTGTCGGCATCGTCGCCCAGCAGCAACGACAGGTCGGCAAGCTCGGCCTTCACCGCTTCGCACTGGAAATCGGCGGGGATCTGGTAGGGGTCGTCCATCAGCTTTTTCAGCAGTTCGGGGATCTTGCGTTTGCGTAAGCCGATATCTTCCAGCGGGGTCATGGCCGCCGAGAACGCAAGATCGGCGGTGCTTTTATCTTTGTCTGTCAGGGATTTTTCTGTCACGAGATGGCTTTTTTCCGATACCGTCTCGACGCTGCCGCAGGCCGCAAGCAGGGGTGCTGCGAAGATCAGGATTTGCACCTGTTTCGCCCACCTGCCGGACTGAGCCAATTTATCTAACATTTTATGGTTTCATTATACCAAAAAATGCCGTGAAATGCTAAGGGATTCAGCCGTGCGCTGCAGCGTGACTTGGGGATAAGTTGCGCCTATAATGCGGTCGGGATGACGGTTTAGGCGAACCGAACCGCCGCTTCCGCGGCCCGCATAATAGCTTTCGCCTTGTTGAGGGACTCCTCAAATTCGCCCTGTGCGCTGGAATCGGCCACCACGCCGCCACCGGCCTGCGTGTAGATCTTTCCGTCTTTCACCAGCGCGGTGCGCAGGGTGATGCAGGTATCCATCGTGCCGTTCGCCGCGAAGTAGCCGACGCAGCCCGCATAGAAACTGCGGCGCTCGGGCTCCAGCGCGTCGATGATTTCCATGGCGCGGATTTTGGGGGCGCCCGAAACCGTGCCCGCCGGGAAACCCGCCGTCAACGCATCGACCGCATCGAATTTCGGGTCGATCGCGCCTTCCACGTTCGACACGATATGCATCACATGGCTGTAGCGCTCGACCGTCATCTGCTCGGTCACGCGCACATCGCCCTGCTTTGCCACACGGCCCACATCGTTGCGGCCAAGGTCGAGCAGCATGAGATGTTCGGCAAGCTCCTTCGGGTCGGCGAGCAATTCTTCCGCGAGCGCCTTGTCTTCTTCCGCCGTTTTGCCGCGTTTGCGCGTGCCCGCAATGGGGCGGATGGTAACGGTGCCATCGCGCAGCCGCACGAGGATTTCGGGGCTGGAGCCGACCAGCGCATAGTCGCCGAAATTAAGGTAGAACAAAAACGGCGACGGGTTGAGGTGGCGCAGCGCGCGGTACAGCGCGAAGGGCGGCAATTCAAAATCGGCGTGGAAGCGCTGGCTCAGCACCACCTGGAAAATATCGCCGGCTTTGATGTATTCTTTCGCCGCATCCACCATGGTTTCAAACTGCGGGAACTCCATGTTCGAGGCGAAGCTGCGCGGCGTGGTGGCAACGTCTTTGCTGTGGTGGCGCTGGTCGAGCGGGCCTTGCAGCGCGCGGGCAATGCGTTCGATGCGTGCCACCGCCGCTTTGTAGGCCGCATCGGCATCGCCATCCGTTTGCCAGATGGGGGCAATGATGTAGACCACGCCGTCCACCGCGTCGAAAATCAGTTGGCTGCGCGGGCGAATGAAGCAGGCATCCGGAATGCCGATACTGTCGGGTTTGGAATCCGGCAGGCGCTCCATCAGCTTTACCATGTCGTAGCCCATATAACCGATCAGCCCGGCGGCCATGGGGGGCAGGCCCTCGGGCGTGTCCATGCGGTGTTCGCGCACCAGCGTTTTCAGCGTGCTGAGCGGATCATCCCACGAGGGGGTGAAGCTATCGTTCGCGAAGGGCGGGGTGGTCGAAATTTCGGAATAATTTTTGGTGGCGCGCCACATCAGGTCGGGGTCGAGCCCGAGGATGGAATAACGCCCGCGCGATTCGCCGCCCTCGACCGATTCCAGCAGGAAACTCGGGCCCGTATGTTCGGGCAGTTTCAGCATGGCCGAGACCGGCGTATCGAGGTCGCAGACCTGTTTCGTCCACACAATCTGCGGGCGGCCCGCGGCGTAGGCGGCCACAAACGCGTCGCGCGCGGGGTAGACGTTCACACTCATGCGCCGTCGCCTTCGCCCATCAGTTGGCGCAGCATCGGCTCGTTCAGGCGCACCGGGTAGCGCGCGCTGAGGTCGCGCAGGTAGGACTGGCTGATTTCGCCCTGCCATTGGCGGCTGAGTGCGGCGGCCAGTTTGGGGTCGGCCTTCACGGTGGCGGTGGGCAGGGTAATCGCGCTCACCCGCGCCAGCACGGCGCTGCCGTTTTCTTCCACCTGCGGCCCGGCGACACCGCCCACCTCATGCTGGAAAATGGCTTCGTTCAGTGCGGCGGGCACCTGCGCGTTGCCGCCCAGTTCCGCGCGGCGAATGCCCGCCACGCTGCGGGTGGCGATGCCTTCTTTCTTCAGCGCGGCTTCCCAGTCATCGCCCTCGAGCAGGGCTTTCACGGCATTGGCGCGCTCGCGCGTAGCTTTCGCCTGGTCGCGCGCGGCCACGCGTTTGATCACATCGGCTTTCACGCTGGCCAGCGGCTTGGCGGCGGCTTCATGCACCGCGCGCGCGGTGACGATGAAATACTGCCCGTCCTCGCTGGTTTGCAGGTTCGAGCTTTCGCCTTCCTGCAGCTGGTAGCCCTGCGCGATCACGGCTTTTTCCAGCGGGGTTTTGCCGCCCTCGGCGGGCACGTCGCTCAGCGTGGCGATGCTGGCGCTCAGGCCTGCTTTTTTCATGGCCTCGCCCAGGCTATCGCCGGCGGCGAGGTTGTCTTCCACCTGCATGGAAAGCTCGCTGGTGGTGCTATCGGCCAGCTCGCTGCGCAGGGTTTCGCGCAGCGCGGCCTTGCTCTCCTCGAAGCTTTTCTCCGAACCGTCGCTTTCGTAGCGCGCCTGCAACGCTTCGTCGGTCAGTTGTTTCTCTACCAGCGCATCGAGCGCGCGGCGGTTGAAGCTGGCGAATTCCAGCGTGCGCGTTTGCGGCTGCATGTAGAGCAGCTCCTTGTTCACGTCGTAATATTCCTGCAGGGCCTTGTCGTCGGCGGGTGGGGTGCTGGCGGGCGGCACGGTAACCAGCACGGCGGTGCGCAGCTCGGCCGCGCTTGCCGCATACAGCGCCGCCACCGGTTCCGGCACGGTGATGCTCTCGAGATCAAGGCTCTGCGTGAAGAAGTTGGTGCGCAGCTCGGTGGCGGTTTCGCTCAGCAACTGCGCCTCGCTGATCTGGCGTTGGGCGAGGGTGGCTTTAAACAATGCGGGGTCGAACTTGCCGCGCACATCGTGGAAGGCTTGCGCGGTGCGCAGCTGCTGCGCCAGTTGCGCCGTGCCCACGGCGAAGCCGGCATCGCTCAGGCGCTGCTCGATCATGCGTTCTTCCACCAGCCGGCGCAGGGCCTGTTGCGCCACCATGCCGCGATCGACATTGCCCATGCCGAGCGCCTGCATCATGCGCTCGAGGTTCGAGGCGGCGCGCAGGTAATCGTTCGCGCTGATGGATTCGCTGCCCACTTTAGCCACATGGCCGCTATTGCCGGAGCGCACCACATCGCCCACGCCCCACACCGCAAACGCGACCACAAGCAGCAGCATGACCGCTTTCATGAAAATGCTGGAGGCCGTGGTACGCATGGAGGCGAGCATAGAATATCATCCTTAATCAATCATGTGGGCTGTTGTCTAAGCGAGCGCCCCCGCATTGTCAAAGGTTGACGGTTGGGATATGCACTGGCAATACACGCCCATGACCACGCACCCGACCTGGCTGATCGCCAACTGGAAAATGCACGGAACGCGCGCGCAAGCGGCGGACTATGCCTTTCGCGTGAATCGCGCGCTGGCGGCGGCGCCCGCGTCGTTGCAGGCGGTGTTCTGCCCGCCCGCCATTTTGCTTGGGGCGGCGCATCTGGGCCTGCCGCCCAACGCCCGCCTGGCCCTCGGCGGGCAGGATTGCCACGCCGCGCGCGAGGGCGCCCATACCGGCAGCACCAGCGCCGCCATGCTGCGCGATAGCGGCGCGCGCTACGTGATTCTCGGCCATTCCGAGCGCCGCGCGCAATGCCACGAAACATGCGCCGATGTGCTGGCCAAAGCGCATGCAGCGCAGGCGGCAGGGCTGGTGCCGGTGCTGTGCGTGGGCGAAACCGCCGCCGAATACGCGGTAGGCCAAACGCAGGCCGTGCTGGAAAAGCAGGCCGCAGGCTTTGCGGCGCTGGCGGTGGGTAGCTACCTGCTGGCCTACGAGCCGGTCTGGGCCATCGGCACCGGCAAAACGCCGACACTGGGTGAAATTTCACAGGCGCATCACTATCTTAAATCAACGCTTGGCAGCACCGTACCCGTCTTGTATGGAGGCTCCGTCAAACCCAACAACCTCCGCGAAATACTGAACGCTGACGGGGTTTCCGGCGCGCTGATCGGCGGTGCCAGCCTCGACAGCGCCAGCATGGTTGCGATGATGGAAACCGCAGCAAACGCGGCGAAGGAGTAATATGGAACATATCCTGCTGGTGATTCACGTGATCGTCACTGCCGCGCTGATTGGCGTGGTGCTGATCCAGCGTTCCGATACGGACGGGTTCGGCCTCGGCTCCGGTTCGGGCTCGAATTTCATGACGGGCCGCGCCACCGCCAGCCTGCTCACGCGCACCACCTCGATCCTCGCGGGGCTGTTCATTGTGTTGTCGCTGCTGCTTGGCATCCTGGCGGCGCATGGTGGCAAAAGCTCCATCCTCGACCAGATCGAAAGCGACGAATCGGCGGTGCCGCTCGCCGTTGAAAAAAGCGATGATTCCACGGTCGCTGCCCCCGCGCTGAACCGCGACGCCGCCACCGATACCGACACGGCGGCGAAGAAAGCCGTCGCGAAAAAAGCCCCGAAAGCTGCGAAGCCTCTGGCGGCCAAGACTGAAGACGCTCCCGCCGTTCCCACGGCAGAGTAATCATCTTGTCATTCCTGCGTTCGCGGGAATGACAAACGAATAAAGAGATAAAGGAGAATCGATACCATGCCGGCGCGTTTTATTTTTATTACCGGTGGTGTCGTCTCTTCGCTGGGCAAGGGCCTGAGCGCGGCGTCGCTTGCGGCATTGCTGCAGGGGCGCGGGTTCAAAGTGCGCCTGCGCAAGCTTGATCCGTACCTGAACGTCGATCCCGGCACCATGAACCCCACCCAGCACGGCGAAGTGTTCGTGACCGAAGACGGCGCGGAAACCGACCTCGATCTCGGCCATTACGAGCGCTTCACCGGCGTCGATGCCATTCGCTCCGACAACATCACCGCCGGGCGCATTTATTCCACGCTGCTCGCCAACGAGCGCAAGGGCGCGTATCTCGGCGGCACGGTGCAGGTGATTCCGCATGTCACCAACCTCATCAAAGAATTCATCATGCGCGATGCCGAGAAGGAAGATTTCGTGCTGTGCGAAATCGGCGGCACCGTAGGCGATATCGAAGGCCTGCCATTCTTCGAAGCCATCCGCCAGCTGGGCTACGAGCTGGGCCGCGACCGCGTGCTGTATTGCCACGTCACGCTGGTGCCCTACATCGCCGCGGCGAAGGAACTGAAAACTAAACCGACCCAGCACTCGGTAAAAGAGCTGCGCAGCATCGGCATCCAGCCGGATATGATTATCTGCCGGGCCGACCGCGAAATTCCGCTGAACGAGAAAAAGAAAATCGCGCAGTTCTGCAACGTGCCCGAAGCCAACGTGATCTCCGCGCTCGATGCCAGCAGCATCTACAAAGTGCCGAAGAACCTGCATCTCGAAGGGCTCGACGAGCGCGTGCTGGCGCATTTCAAGCGCAAGTCGAAAAAGAAACTCAGCCTCGCGCAGTGGGATCGCATCGTGAAGCGGTTCGAATCGCCGCGCGGCGAGGTGAATGTGGCACTGGTCGGCAAATATACCGGCATCGGCGATATCTATAAATCGCTCACCGAAGCGCTCGACCATGCGGGCATCGAAAACAACGTGCGCGTGAACGTGAAATGGATCAACAGCCGCGTGTTCGAATCGGCCGATGCCGAGAAAAAACTGCAGGGCGTCGATGCCATCCTCGTGCCCGGCGGGTTTGGGGAAGAGGGCGTGAAAGGCAAAATCGCCGCGGTTACCTATGCGCGCGAACACAACGTGCCCTATTTCGGCATCTGCTTCGGCATGCAAGTCGCGGTCATCGAAATGGCGCGCAACATCCTCGGCGTGAAAGACGCGACCTCCAGCGAATTCTCCGCCCCGCCGACGAAAGACGCGCGCGGTCAGGTTGTTGGCCTCATGACCGAATGGGTGGTCGATGGCGTGAAGCAGACCCGCACCAAAGACACCGACCTTGGCGGCACCATGCGCCTTGGCAAATTCCCGTGCGAGATCGCCGCGGGTTCGCTGGCGCACAAAATCTACGGTGCGACCAAAATCTCCGAGCGCCACCGCCACCGCTACGAGGTGAACATGAATTACGCCGAAGAACTCGCCAAGCATGGCGTGGTGTTCAGCGGCACCTCGCCAGACGGCAAATTGCCCGAGATCGTGGAAATCAAGGGCCATCCGTTCTTCATCGCCGTGCAATACCACCCGGAATTCAAATCGCGCCCGTTTGCGCCGCACCCCATTTTCGCCAGCTTCGTGAAAGCCGCGAAAGACGCGAGCAAAACGAAAGCGCCCAAGCTGGTGAAGCAGAAAGCGGCATAAACCATGGCCGGCGGCTTGCTTGCATTGCTCGATGATGTGGCGGCGCTGGTGAAGGTGACAGCCGCGACGCTCGACGACATTCCCGCGCAGGTCGCCAAAACCGGAAGCAAAGTCACCGGCGTGGTGATCGACGATGCGGCGGTGACGCCGAAATACGTGGTGGGCTTAAGCCCCAAGCGCGAACTTGCCATCATCTGGAAAATTGCGCGGGCCTCGCTCATCAACAAGCTTGCCTTCATTGGCCCGGCGGTGCTGCTACTGGGCTATTTCGCGCCGTGGGCCATCACCCCCATCCTCATGCTCGGCGGTTCCTATTTATGTTTCGAGGGGTATGAGAAAATCCACTCCATGCTCGCCCATCATGCCGAGGCCGAGGAAACCCCGCAGGTGATGACGCCCGAGCAACTGGAAAAAGAACGTGTTTCCGGCGCGGTGCGCACCGACCTCATCCTCTCCGCCGAGATCATGGTGATCGCCTACGGCACCATCGAAGACAAGCCCTTCCTCAGCGAAGCGATCATTCTGTTCTGCGTGGCGATTGCCATCACTGCGGGGGTGTACGGCTTTGTCGGCCTGCTGGTGAAAATGGACGATATCGGCGTCTACCTCGCGAAAACCAGCCGCTATGCGGCCATCCGCGCGCTGGGGCGTGGGCTGGTGAAGGGCATGCCGCCATTCCTGAAAATCCTCGGCCTTGTTGGCACGGCGGCCATGCTGTGGGTGGGCGGCGAAATCGTGGCGCACGGTATACCCGCTGCCCACCACGCGCTCGATGCGCTGAAACACGCGCTGGGCGGCACGGGCGCACTGCCATGGTTCGGTAAAGCGCTTGCCAGCGCCGTGGGTGGGCTGGTATTGGGCGGCATCATCGCTACATTACTGCAGGCGGGCGCAAAACTCCTGCCGCGCACGAAAAAGGAATAAACCATGACCACGCAACACCACGTCACCGCCGGCAACGTCACCTTCGGCAACGATCTGCCGCTCCAGCTCATCGCCGGTCCCTGCCAGATGGAATCGCGCGACCACACGATCGAAGTGGCGGGCCGCCTGGTGGAAATCGCGAAAGAACGCGGCATCGGCCTCATCTACAAAACCAGCTACGACAAGGCCAACCGCACCAGCCTTGGCGGCAAGCGCGGCATGGGGCTCGAGAAATCGCTCGCTGTGTTCGACGAAGTGAAAAAAACCTTCGGCATCCCCACGCTCACCGACGTGCATGAGATCGAGCATTGCGCCGCCGTCGCCCCGGTGATCGACGTGCTGCAAATCCCCGCCTTCCTGTGCCGCCAGACCGATTTGCTCATCGCCGCGGCCAACACGGGCCGCGTGGTGAACGTGAAAAAAGGCCAGTTCCTCGCGCCGTGGGACATGAAAAACGTCGCCGCCAAAATCAAGGATTCGGGCAATAGCAACATCATGCTCACCGAGCGCGGCGCCAGCTTCGGCTACAACACGCTGGTGGTCGATATGCGTTCGCTGCCCATCATGGCGCAAAACGGCTACCCGGTTATCATGGACTGCACCCATGCCGTGCAGCAGCCGGGCGGGCAGGGCACCAGCAGCGGCGGCCAGCGCGAATTCGTGCCCACCATCGCCAAAGCGGCGGTGGCGGCGGGCGTGGCCGGAGTGTTCATCGAAACCCATCCGGACCCCGACAATGCGCCGAGCGATGGTCCCAACATGGTGCCGCTCGACAAGCTCGGCACGCTGCTCGACCAGCTTATCGCCTTCGACAAACTGGCAAAATCCTTCGCCGCCTAGCGGTTTGTGACGGTTGCATGAAGTTTTTCCGTGCGGGGTTCATTCGCGCGGCCGTGCTGCTATAATGCCCGGAAAAGGAGCATGGAATGGCACGGGAAGATCGAATCAAAAGTGAAAAACGCTGGGTGCGTGAAGACCAGCTAGCACGCCTGCCGTCGCGGGTGAACGAGGGGCTATACGCGGTGGATACGCAAGGCGTACGCAGGGTGTGTGGGAATGCGACGGGCTACGATTTCGCGCTGCTGTTGCCCGATGGGCAGACTGTCAGCGAGTTTGTACCCAAAGCCTCGGCCAGCATTTATTTCGATAAAGAATCCGCCGCGGCCATTAATCGGGCTAAGCCCGGCGAAGTGATTGCCATGAAGCGTAAATCCCCGTTGGAAGTGGAAGTCTTCGCGCAGGAAGACGGATCGATGCTGGAGCGTCGAGGGGCACGCATGTTTTCGGTGCCGGCGGAGCAGGTGGCGGATCGTTATTATTCGCCCGAGGAAGTGCAGGCCCGCGGCCTTTTTAGCCGCAGTCGCTAATCGCCTGCTTGACGCTTCCTGCGCCACCACTTAGTAACGGCGGCATTATCCATCAAAGGAAATGCCATGTCCGCCATTGCCCATATCCATGCCCGCGAAATCCTCGATAGCCGCGGTAACCCGACCGTTGAAGTCGATGTCATGCTGGAAAACGGCGCGGTGGGCCGTGCGGCGGTGCCATCAGGCGCTTCCACCGGCGCGCACGAAGCGCTGGAGCTGCGCGATGGCGACAGCGCGCGCTATCTCGGCAAAGGTGTGCGCAAGGCGATCGAAAACGTGATCGGCCTGAACGACGAGATGCGCGGCCTGAACGCGATGGATCAGGTGCGCATCGACGAAACATTGATCGTGCTCGACGGCACGCAAAACAAAGCCAAGCTGGGCGCGAACGCCATGCTCGGCGTGTCGATGGCGGTGGCGCGCGCAGCGGCGCAAACGGCCAGCCTGCCGCTTTACCGCTACATTGGCGGCACCACCGCGCAGGTGCTGCCGGTGCCGATGATGAACATCATCAATGGCGGCGCACATGCTGACAACCCGATCGACATTCAGGAATTCATGATCATGCCCTTCGGCGCCGACACGATGAGCGACGCGATCCGCATCGGTGCCGAGATTTTTCATGCGCTGAAAAAACAGCTCAAAGACGCCGGGCACAATACCGGCATCGGCGACGAAGGCGGTTTCGCCCCGGCCCTCAAAAGCGCCGAAGAAGCCTGCAGCTTCATCTGCAAAGCGATCGAAGCCGCCGGCTACAAGCCCGGCGAAGACGTGATGCTGGCGCTCGATTCGGCCAGCTCGGAATTCTACAAAAACGGCAAATACGAACTGGCCGGCGAGGGCAAGTCGCTCGATATCGGCGGCATGGTGGGCTATTACGAAAACCTGCTGAAGCAGTTCCCCATCATCTCCATCGAAGACGCGATGGCCGAAGACGACCACGCGGGCTGGGCCGAGATCACCCGCGCGCTGGGCCGCCAGGTGCAGCTGGTGGGCGACGATCTGTTCGTCACCAACCCCGCCATTCTGGCCGAGGGCATTCAAAAAGGCCTCGCCAACGCACTGCTGGTCAAGGTGAACCAGATCGGCACGCTGACCGAGACCCTGCGCGCGGTCGAGATGGCCCATCGCGCAGGCTACAAGTCGGTGATGAGCCACCGCTCCGGCGAAACCGAGGATTCGATCATCGCCCATCTCGCCGTTGCCACCAATTGCGGCCAGATCAAAACCGGCGCGCCTTGCCGTGGTGAGCGCACCGCGAAATACAACGAGCTGATCCGCATCGAAGAAATGTTGGGGAGCGCGGCAATTTATGCCGGTGCCGCCCTGCGTGGATAGAATTATCCGGTCGCGATAAAAGCGCCACACTGGGGTGTTTGCGTTGAATTTATTCATGAAAATGAGTGGTTGCTGAACTGTTGTTTTCTTATGTGATGGGCAAGCATGCGCGCCGCAGTGGGTAAGTTGAGAATCTGGTGGGAGAAGCGCCGCTAAGCTGCTATAACTTCACGAATCACAAGCCCCGAGCATACGGGTTATAAAATTAAACGCACGGCCAAGTGACAATAATAACCGTTTGAATATTGGGGTTGTAAGCGTGCTTGTACGCGTGCAAAAGCAGGGGATAACTCCGGCGCGGCTGTTTCGTCCGCTGCTGGTGGTGTTCATGATCTTCTACATCGCGTATCACGCCCTGCATGGCGAGCGCGGGCTGTATGCGCTCATGCGCGAGCGTCACGAGCGCGAGCAACTCACGCAAGAGCTTTCCACCGCCAAAAACAAGCGCCAGCAAATGGAATTGCGCGTCGCCCACCTGCGCGACGGTTCGCTCGACCTCGACCTGCTCGACGAGCAAATGCGCCGCATGCTCGGCGTCATGAAACCCGGCGAGATCGTCGTCATGGACGGCGCGTCCGACTAACGGTCGCCAAGCTGTGGTTTTTTAGGTTTTGGCGAAATGTTCGGTAGTTTAATAGAGTCGTAATAGTGATCTCCACCTAAACCGGGCTGGGTTGTATACCAGTCCTTTTTATCCTCAATGCGGATTGCTGCATGATTAAGAATGCGGTCTGGCTCACTGTAGTGAGGTCGCATGAATTTGTTGGTGGCCTCAATGGCTGAATGTTCTGTGGGGGGGCTTATTAACGCGAGTTGAAGCTGCCCTATCGTTTTGGCGAGTTTGTTGAATTTCTCTTTCCATTCAGGAGAGATTTCAGGCATGCAGGCCTGCTCTTTGGTGTCTACAGCAGCAAGAATTGGTTTTCCGGATTTTGCAACGTCCATGCATTTTTGTGAGAAACGAGCTTGTTGTTCCTTGCCCATTTTAAATAACGCTTCTACCCCATCAACGAACGGTTTGGCGTGGGTTTGCATTAGCATTTCCATATTTTCTACAGTCATTAATCCGTCTGCAGCATGAGCCAACTCATGAAAGAGAACGTTCTGGATTGAAGCATCATGAAATTTACCATTTTTGCCTTTAAACTCCACGCTCTCAATCTGTTGGCGGTCTATCCAAACATGGTGGCCGATCATGTCATAATGACCGCTTGGCCCATCTATTATGGGCAGTATTGAGGCGATTTGCTGTTCATGCGTTGGCGTCAGTGTGTGAAACTTGCGCCATGCTTCCATCGCCCCCACTTGGCGAATGAGATGTTGGCCTTCGGGGGTATCGGAAAATTGGTTGAGTGCGCCAATAACGCGCATGCGTAAGATATTGTCTTTTAGATCAACTTTAATGTATTTCTGCCATTGAAAATTTTCTTCGAATCCCGCGTAGCGTGGATCAAAAATCTCTCGTTTTTCTAGGAATTCTTTACTAAGCGCAGCCATTTGCGCTTTGCTGAATTCTGTGCCAACCGGGATGTAATTGCGATTATCCATCATGTTATCATAGAGGGTATTTGTTACAAAATAATGAAGAAGCATGCGTATGTTGCACTGCACTACAACCCGCTGCAAATGCGGGCGTTTTCGCTTGTGCTTCGTGGGGGTGTGGGTACAAAGGTCGCTTCTTAAAAAGAGCTGCGTCATTGCGAGGAGCGCAGCGACGCGGCAATCCAGAACCCTCAGCTCGCCGAAGCTTCTGGATTGCTTCGCTACGCTCGCAATGACGGAGACGACATGAACGCTGCTGCCGCTAAGAAAACCGCCCCGAAAGCCGAAACCCCCAAAGCGGCGCCTGCCAGCGCTGGCCACAACGCCCCGCCCGCGCTCAGCAAAGAAAAGCTGCTCGCCATGTACAAGGAAATGCTGCTGATCCGCCGCTTCGAGGAAAAAGCCGGGCAGCTCTACGGCATGGGCCTGATCGGCGGGTTCTGCCATCTCTATATCGGGCAGGAAGCGGTCGTCACCGGCATCACCTCCGCCGCTGAGCAGGGCGATGCCTGCATCACCACCTACCGCGACCACGCGCACATGATCGCCCAGGGCATGGACCCCAAAACCATCATGGCCGAGCTGACGGGCCGCATTGGCGGCGCCAGCAAAGGCAAGGGCGGGTCGATGCATATGTTCTCGGTCGAGAAGCAATTCTTCGGCGGGCATGGCATTGTGGGCGCGAACGTGCCGCTGGGCGCGGGCATGGCCTTCGCGCAGAAATACCGCAACACCGGCAAAATCACCATGACCTATTTCGGCGATGGTGCGGCCAACCAAGGGCAGGTTTACGAGGCCTTCAACATGGCGGCGCTGTGGCAGCTGCCGGTGATCTTCATCATCGAAAACAACGAATACGCGATGGGCACCAGCACCAAGCGCCACGCGGCCATTCCCGACCTGCACACGCGCGGCGAGCCGTGGGGCATTCCGGGCATTCAGGTGAATGGCATGAACGTGCTGGAAGTGTATGAAGCGGCGAAGAAGGTGATCGAACATGTGCGCGCCGGTAAAGGCCCGTACCTGATGGAAGTGAAAACCTACCGCTACCGCGGCCACTCGATGAGCGACCCAGCGAAATACCGCACCAAGGAAGAAGTCGAGGACTACAAAGAAAACCGCGACCCCATCACCACCTTCCGCAAATTCTTGGATGCCGAAAATATCGGCACCGAAGCCGCCTTCAAAAAGATCGAAGACGAAGTAAAGCAGACCGTAAAAGACGCCGAAGAATTCGCCAAAGAAAGCCCAGAGCCGGACGTAACCGAGCTGTGGACTGACATTCTGAGCCAGTAATGAACCATTCCGTCACATCTACTGAACATCAAGGCACGATCAGGCCAGCGGGCTGGGAGCAAACATTGCTCACCTCGCAATCGCTCGATGCGGCCCTAGAAAAAATAGCTACGTTCAGAAATAATGATTTGATGAAGGCGGATGTCACGCTCATCGAATTGAGCTTGGGTTATTTCCGTAACGATCTTAATGCCGGTAATGCGCCCACTTTGGGTGAACTGCACGAACATTTGCGGGAAGCAGTGAAATTTGAGCAAGGCGCTGCAAGCCTTATGCTGGTGGAGCCGCAATCGTTAGAAAGTGATGACTTTGTGGCACGCGAAGGTGATATCGATCACTCGCTGAATGTGGTTGCCTCAAGCGCATTCACTGCAGCCGCCAATGCCCTTGATATTTCTGTTGGTCAGAGAATAGGAGAATAAACCATGCCGATGCAAACCGTACGTGAAGCCCTCCGCGATGCGATGGCCGAAGAAATGCGCCGCGACGAAGAAGTGTTCGTGATGGGCGAGGAAGTGGCCGAGTATCAGGGGGCGTATAAAGTGACGCAGAACCTGCTGCAGGAATTTGGGCCGAAGCGCGTGATCGACACGCCGATTACCGAGCACGGTTTTGCCGGCCTTGCCGTGGGCGCAGCCTTCATGGGGCTGAAGCCGGTGGTGGAATTCATGACCTGGAATTTCGGCATGCAGGCGATCGACCAGATCATCAACTCGGCGGCGAAAACGCTGTATATGTCCGGCGGTCAGGTGAAATCGCCGATCGTGTTCCGTGGCCCCAACGGCGCGGCAAGCCGCGTGGCGGCCCAGCACTCGCAATGCTACGCCAGCTGGTACGCCCATATTCCCGGCCTAAAAGTGATTGCGCCGTATGACGCGGCGGATGCCAAAGGCCTGCTCAAAGCCGCGATTCGCGATCCGAACCCGGTGATCTTCCTCGAGAACGAAGTGACCTATGGCTGGCAGTTCGAAGTGCCGGAAGGCGAGCATGTGGTGCCCATCGGCAAAGCCGCGATCAAAAAGCCGGGCAAAGATGTGACCATCGTTGCTTTCAGCATCTGCGTCAAATGGGCGCTCGATGCGGCGGAGAAATTGGCGAAAGAGGGCATCGACGCGGAAGTGATCGACCTGCGCACCATCCGCCCGCTCGATAAGCAGGCGATCATTGATTCGGTGCGCAAAACCCACCGGCTGATTTCGGTGGAAGAGGGCTGGGCGGTCGCCGGTATCGGTTCTGAAATCGCGGCGATTGCGATGGAAGAATTGTTCGATGAGCTGGATGCCCCCGTGGTGCGCGTGACCGGTAAAGACGTGCCGATGCCGTACGCCGCGAACCTCGAGAAACTGGCGTTGCCGACGGTGGATGACATCGTCGATGCCGCGCGTGGCATTTGTGGCCAAGGTAAAAAAGCCGCGTAACCGAAGGAGAGTGCGATGAACCGCTTAGCCGTTGTTTTGACTGCAATTGCCTTTAGCTCCACCGCCATGGCGGCCGATCTGGCCCCCGTGCGCTCCATCACCGTGTCGGGCATGGCCGAGCGCAAAGTGGTGCCTGACGAGGCGCACATCACCGTGAACCTGAACGCGCAGGACAAGGCGCTCGCCACCGCCCGCGCCGCCCACGACAAGAAGCTCAATACCCTCATGGCGCTGGTGAAAAAAGCGGGCATCGACGAGAAAAAAGTTTCCAGCCAATCCTCGAATATCCAGCCGGTCTACAGCTACCGCAACGACGGCAAAGGCAGCAGCCAGCGCGTGTTTGAAGGCTACCGCGTGCAAACCAACCTCGACATTACGGTGGGCGATACCACCAAGCTCGCGGGGCTGATGGACAGCATCGCCATCGCCGGTTTCGAGCAGGGGGCCAACACCGAATGGGGCAACCTGATGAGCGTGTATTACACCATCAGCAAGCCCGACGCGCTGCGCGACGAATTACTGGCAGGCGCCATTGCCAACGCGCGCAGCAAAGCTGAAAACATGGCCCGCGCCGCCGGGGCGGATTTGGGCGCGGTCTACCAGATCAATGAAAACGGCACACCGCAATTCCAGCCCATCATGGCAGCTGCTGCGCCGCGCGCCATGCTGATGAAAGCCGAAATGGCCGATGCCGCCGTGGCCCCGCCCGCCGGTGAGCAAAACGTGCAATCGAACGTCACCGTGACCTACGAATTGAAATAGAAGGACCTCGCAATGCCCATCGAAATTACCATGCCCGCACTCTCGCCGACCATGACCGAGGGCAACCTCGCCAAATGGACGAAAAAAGAAGGCGACAAGATCAAGGCGGGCGACGTGATCGCCGAGATCGAAACCGACAAAGCGACCATGGAAGTGGAAGCGGTCGAAGAGGGGATGCTGGGCAAAATCATCATTGCCGCTGGCACGGAAGGCGTGAAGGTGAACGCCGTCATCGCGCTGCTGCTGGAGGAAGGCGAAGACAAAAAAGCGCTCGATAGCTGGAAGCCGAAAGAAGCGCCAAAAGCCGAAGTGAAAGAAGAAGCCAAGGGCGATGCCCCGGCGGGTGCGCCTGCGGCGGCACCGGCGGCGGCGGCAGCGCCGGTGGCGCAGGCGAGCAAAGCCCCGGCAGCACCCCTCGTGGGCGCGCCGGGCACCGCAACGGCTGCGGGCGCGCGCGCCAAAGCATCGCCGCTGGCGAAGAAAATCGCCGCGTCCAAAGGCATCGACATTGCCAGCGTGCTGGGCACCGGGCCCGGTGGCCGCATCCTGCGCGCCGATGTGGAGAACTACACCGGCGGTGGCAGCAGCGGCGTCATTCGCCGCAACCCGGTCGAGATGGTGCAGGTGCCCAACAACGCCATGCGCAAAATCATCGCCAAGCGCCTCACCGAATCGAAGCAGCAGGTGCCGCATTTCTACCTCACCGTGGAAATGGAAATCGACGCGCTGCTGGAGACCCGCGCATTGCTGAACAAGCAGGCCGAGCTGAAAGCAGGCAAGGGCGGCACGCCAGCCTACAAATTGTCGGTCAACGATATGGTGATTAAAGCCACCGCCCTCGCGCTGCGCGATAAGCCGAGCTGCAACGTGAGCTGGTACGACGACGCGATCATCCAATACAACAACGTCGATATTTCCGTCGCGGTCGCGACCGATGGCGGGCTGATTACCCCCATCATCCGCAATGCCGACCAGAAATCGCTGCCGCAAATCTCGAAAGAGATGAAAGACCTTGCGGGCCGCGCCCGTGCGAACAAACTGAAGCCCGAGGAATTCCAGGGCGGTGGTTTCAGCATCAGCAACCTTGGCATGTATGGCGTGAAAACCTTCCAGGCCATCATCAACCCGCCGCAGGCCTGCATTCTCGCGGTCGGTGCGGGCGAGGAAAAACTGGTGCTGCGCGATGGCGCGCCCAAAGCCATCACCGTGGTGAACCTGACCCTCTCGGTCGATCACCGCGCGGTCGATGGTGCGCTGGGGGCCGAGTTCCTGCAGATCATGAAGCAGTATATCGAACAACCGCTCCTGATGTTTGTGTAGGGGCGCGCCGTGGCTCTCAAAATCTGCACCGCGTGTGGGTATGAGGGCAAGGCCATCAAGCCGCCGAGTGACATTGTCGGCGAGGAGGATAACGAAACCAAAAAAGCGTTTGATAAATTATGCCGGGGCATTTTCCTTGCCACTGGCATTCCGGTGAAGCCGCTGGCGATGGCGCTGGTACTGCCGGTCTATGCGGTGCTTTGGCCGTTGAAGGGGTTGCTGGGGGCAAGCACGGGGCCGAAATATTGCCCCAATTGCAGCCTGCCCACCATGGTCGATCCCAAAAGCGATGCGGGGTGGCTGGCCAAGCGCAAGAACGATATTAAAAGCGGTGCGTGGGTGCCCCCCAGCAAGCGTCGCGAAGAAGAAGTGTTGGAGGCTGCTCCGCCCAAGCCGGAGAAGCTTCCCTCGCTGGACGAAATACTCAAGCCCGCGGCCCCCACCGCGGCAGCGCCGGAGCCCGAAGCCCCGGCGGAAGTGAAGAAACGCCCGGTCGATCCCGACCAGTGGTAAAAGAAGTGAAGACACATCGCGTAGCGCCGAAGCTGCGCGAGCCGCGTAAGCGGAAAGGGTAAGGAGCGAAGCGACGAAAGGATAGCAATCCCTTCAGCGCGTAGCGCCACATAATAAAAAATTCTCGCGCATGCGGGAGAACGAATGAAAGGAAATAAAATGAGCGAGAATTTTGATGTCGTGGTAATCGGTGGTGGCCCGGGCGGCTATGTGGCGGCGATTCGCGCCAGCCAGCTGGGCAAAAAAGTGGCGCTGGTCGAGCGCGCGCATCTGGGCGGCATCTGCCTCAACTGGGGCTGCATTCCCACCAAAGCGCTGCTGCGCTCGGCGGAAATTTACCACCACATCACCCATGCCGAGCAATACGGCATCAGCGTGAAGGGCGCGAGCTTCGACCTGAAGAAAATCGTCGAGCGGTCGCGCGGCGTCTCCGACCAGATGAAAAAAGGCATCGGCTTCCTCATGAAGAAACACAAAGTGACGGTGTTCGAGGGCAGCGGTGCGCTGGGCGGCAAGGGCAAAGTGATCGTGACCGATGCCGACAAAAAGAAAATCGCCGATCTGGAAGGCAAGGCCATCATCCTCGCCACCGGGGCGCGCGCGCGCAACCTGCCGGGGCTCGAGGCCGACGGCAAGCTGGTGTGGAGCTACCGCGAAGCCATGGTGCCGGAGAGCATGCCGAAATCGCTGCTGGTGATGGGCTCGGGCGCGATCGGCATCGAATTCGCGAGCTTCTACAATACGCTCGGTGTCGATGTGACGGTGGTCGAGCTGCAAGACCGCATCATGCCGGTGGAGGACGAAGAAATCAGCAAATTCGCCCAGAAGCAGCTGGAAAAGCAGGGCATGAAAATCATCACCGGGGCGGTGGTGAAGGCGCTGAACAAAGGCACCGACAACGTGACCGCAACCGTGGTGCGCGGCGATGAAACGCAGAACATCCTCGTCGATCGCGTGATCTCCGCCGTCGGCATCGTCGCCAACATCGAAGGGCTGGGGCTCGAGGGCACCAAAGTGAAAACCGAGCATGGCCGCATCGTGGTCGATAGCCATTGCCAGACCGCAGAGCCGGGCGTGTACGCCATCGGCGACATCACCGGCGCACCGTGGCTGGCGCACAAAGCGAGCCACGAAGGCGTGATCGCCGCCGAGCATATCGCCGGGGCGCACCCGCACGCCATGACGCGCGAAAACATTCCGGGCTGCACCTACTGCAACCCGCAGGTGGCCAGCGTTGGCCTCACCGAAAAAGCGGCCAGGGAAAAAGGCTACGAGCTGAAAGTGGGCCGCTTCCCGTTCATGGGCAACGGCAAGGCCGTGGCGCTGGGCGAGCCGGAAGGCCTCGTGAAAACCGTGTTCGACGCGAAGACCGGCGAGCTGCTCGGCGCGCATCTGGTGGGCGCGGAAGTGACCGAACTGGTGCAGGGCTTCGTGATTGGCAAACAGGCCGAGCTGACCGAAGCCGATTTCATGGCCACCGTCTTCCCGCACCCGACCTTGAGCGAGATGATGCACGAGTCCGTGCTCGATGCCTACGGGCGCGCGCTGCATATCTAGGAGTAGGTATGCAGAACTTTCCTCCCATCGAAGATGATTTTGTCAACGAATTTGGCGGGATTTGGCATGATCCGAAGGGGCAGGGAGAGACGCTCGTCGGTACGTTCGAAGACAAAGCCTATGCGCAGAAGCTTGCCGGTTATTTTGAGAAACACCGGATACCCTATACGTTGAATGAGCAGGAAGAGCCTGTGACGATTACGGTTACCAATCTCATGAAGATTTTGGAAAGCGCTTTTGTTGTCTGCGACAAGTTTCATAAACCCGAAAATGCCCATGTGACCGTTAAGGGATTGCTGGAGCGTATGGGGCCAGAACAAGGCGGTCGTAACGCAGGCATGTAACGACTGGTCATTGCGACGCTCGGTTTTTCCTGCTATAGTCTGAGACAACAACGCGCCCGAACGGGCGGCCTGTTTGGCAAGTCGAACCCTTGGTTGATGAGGTGTTATGCGACGTTGCCAGCCGCCGTTATTCTCCCGCACCGTCTACGACGAAGCCGCGCTCGACGATTGTTTCTATGACCTCATCCACGCCCGCGTGAGCGAGCAGGACAAAATCGAAATCGGCTGCCTCATCCAGTATTTCTCCATCCTGAAACATTACGGGCTGATGGAGCTGCCGGTCGATTTTCGCAAGCACGGGCAGGGCCACGGGCCGGATTTTACCATCATTACCGGCGACGGCGTGATCGGCGCGGAGATGACCAAAGTCACCACCGCTGATTACCAGGTCTGGCTGAAAAAGCGGTTGAATTACCGCGCCATCCGCGACATCGCGCACTATCTCGACCACCGGCCCGAACAGCGCGTGGCTGAGCTGGCGCGCGTGCGCGTGCTGCGCAAGAACTACAAGATCGAGAATTACTTCGCCTCGGTGCCCGAGATGGGCGTGTGCGACCTCGTGCTGGAAGAAGACGGCGACACCGCGCTCGATGAAGCGGTGCTGATGCGGCTGATGCAGGAGAAAATCGCGAGCCTGCGCATCCAGCGTTACCGCCGCATTTCCATGATCTCCGGCTCGGTGCTGTATTACGCCATCAACACCGACGACGCGCAGGTGCTCTACGCCCCCGAGGCCCGCCCGGCATGGCTTGTGCCATCAGCGAAATTTCGGAATCCACTGCTCCAGTGAGCCGAGCGCGTCTTTGGTTTTTGCTTTGAGCTTCTCGAACTGCATCACGTTTTCAATGCGGCGGCGCAGGAAGGCTTCGGTGTCGGCGAGGTCGTCGCTGGCGTCGTTCAGCCACACGGTGAGGGTCGCTGCATAGACTTTGCTGAGGGTGAGGCGCTTGGTGTAATAGTTATAATCGGTGCTGGTATCGCCCGCGGCGCGCCAGATGGCATCGACGATGCCGTATTGTGCGCGCAGTGCGTCGGCGGCGTGCCATGGCATGGCATAGAGCGCAAGGGCACGGCGCACAGCCTCGCGGTGGGGAAGTTGCTGGCGCAGGCGCGTCATCACCGCGATGGCGATTTTTTCGCGCACTTTTAGCTGGGAGTAGCCCTCGGGCAGGGCGCTAAGCATTTGCTGCGTGGCGCGCGCGGTGAAGTAATTGGCGGCATCGACCGCACCCCGTGGGAAGGCGCGTTTGGCATCGAACGCGCTCAGGCCCGCGCTGGCAGCCGCGCGTTCCAGCGTGCCCATTGTCCAGCCATCGAAGGCGATGGCGGGAAGGGCGGCGTCTAAGATGCGATCAGCGTTGTCCATGGCGCGCATTATACGCCATGCGGCGCTAAATGCTACGGCGGTTTCGCTGTTTCAGGCCGGAGCGAATGCAGGCCTCCGGCAGGATCAGCGAAGCAACCGTGCCGCGATGGCGCATGGAATCAAGCATGATGCGCCCGCCATGGCAGCCCGCCAGCTCGCGTGAGAGGCTGAGGCCAAGGCCGATGCCGCCCGGCTCGATTTTGAAATAGGTTTCCGGTGCCTGCAGCGCATCGCGGATCACGGCCAATTGCGTGCTGGGAATACCTTCGCCCGCATCGCGCACGCTGAAAATCAGCCCGTCATCGGGCACGGCGCGCGCGCTCAGCGTCACTTCTGCGCCGTTTTCCGAATGGCGCACGGCATTGCTTACGAAATGCGAGAGCACGCAGGCCAGCTTGGCGCGGTCGCCGGTGAAGGTGATGGCGGCCGGGCAATCAATCTTCAATTGCTGCCCGCGCTCGAATGCCGCGTGGCTGTGCATCTCGATCACCTCATGCAGCAATTCGCGGGCGTTGCATTCGCTTTCTTCCATGCGCATCGTGCCAGCATCCATGCTGGCGATGTCGATCAGGTCGGCCACCTTGTGCAGCAGCAGCTTGCCCGATTCGTGGATATGCTGTGCGTATTGCTGGTAGACCGAGTTTTCCAGCGGGCCGAACACACCGGATTTCATCATTTCCGAAAAACCCATGATGGCGTTGAGCGGCGTGCGCAGCTCGTGGCTCATGCTGGAGAGGAAGGCGCTGCGCCCGCGCTCGCTCACCGCAAGGGCGGTTTTCGCCTGTTCCAGCGCTCCTTCCAGCGCGTGCTGTTCGCTCACGTTGCGCACCATCACCATCACAAAAGGCTGGCGGCTGGTGGGCGGCTTAATGTCGACCAGTAGCCAGCTCCATTCCTCGTCGTCCAGGCGGGCCTGTACCAGGCATTGCGATGCATGGCGCTTTTCTTCGGCCAGCATCAACGCTTCATTCACCGCATATTGTTGCTGGTGGTGGATGGCATTGATCCAGTCATGCCCGGCGCAGGCGGCGGTCGACAGGCCGCTCACGCGCTCGAAATTGGCGGAGAACATGGAAAAGCCCGAGGCCGAATCCCACAGCCCGAACGCATGTTCGCCATCGACGCTCAGGCGCTGCAGGTAGGGGGTGAGGTTGCCCATGGCGGGCATATCGGCCATGTCCATGTCCGATGCAACAGGGGGCGGTGCAGGCGGCGGTGCCGCCGCGACCCATGGGCCTGCATCCGTCTGCCCGGGGGCAGCGTGCAGGGGCTGGGGCATTGCCCCGGCGCGGTAAAAGTCACGAACGAATAACCACCACATACGCACCATCACTTTAGTCTTTGATAAAGTGGTAGTCATGGAATCATCCACAGCGAATCAATTCAGCAGTTCAACATGCCTGTGAATAAATTTGCCATAACGTTGCGGCATGGATGCCACAATTTTAGGCGACGGCGTCGAGCATCGGCTGTAATTTGCCTTCTTTGTCGAGGGCATACAGATCGTCGCAGCCGCCAATATGCTGGCCGTTAATAAAGATCTGCGGCACGGTGCGGCGGCCGCCTGCTTTGGTAATCATGGCTTCGCGTACCGCCTCGTCCTCGGCGCTGATTTCCTGGTATTCCACGCCTTTGCGGTCGAGCAGCGCTTTGGCGCGCACGCAATAGGGGCAAACTTTAGTGGTATAAATAACGACATCGCTCATCGGGTTCTCCGTAGGGTTGGTTTCCCGATCATATAGGCGTTTGGCATTAAGAAGCCATAGCCCGCAGCGCTTAAAAGTCGGGGTCGGTGTAATGCGCGGGCGGGCGCACCCCTGCCACGCGGTCTTCCAGCAGGTCGCGGAAGGCCGGGCGGCATTTAATCAGCGCATACCATTCCTTCACGCTGGGGTGGGTTTCCCAGTCGACATCGCCAAGGTAGTCGAGGCACGACAAATGCGCCGCCGCCGAGATGTCGGCGAGCGTGAGGTATTCGCCGCCCAGCCAGTTGCGCCCCAGCAGCAGGTGGGCGATGTAATCCATGTGGTAGGCGATGTTTTTTTTGCCCGCGCGAATCGCTTCGCTCGACGGCTCGCCGTAGCCCATCAGGCGCTTGAAGACTTTTTCAAACAGCACCAGCTGGCTCACTTCGCGGTCGAATTTCATGTCGAACCACTCGACCAGCCGCCGCACTTCCGCGCGTTCGGTCGGCGAGTTGCCGAAGAACTGCACGTCGGGGTGCGTCTCATCGAGATATTCGGCGATGGCGTAGGCACCGCAAATGGCGTGGTTTTTTTCGTTCACCATGACCGGCACTTCGCCCGCCGGGTTCATGGCGAAAAACTCGATGCGGCGTTGCCACGGTTCTTCCACCACCAGCGTGTGGCCGATATTTTTCTCGCGCAGCATCAGCCGGATTTTTCGGCAGGCGGGCGAAAGCGGGCTGTGATACAGTGTAAGGCTCATGCCATATCCTTCGTGACCGCAATGGTGCACAGAAGCATGAGCACGCCAAGTGCAAACAGCGCGCCGGTGCCCACGGCGGTGAATCCACCCGCGAAGGCAAGGGCGCTGAACACTGCCACCGGTGTATAACTCACCGACGCCATGCGCACGCCGTCCACATAGGTGAGGCGCGGGCCGGGGCTTGCCATCACCACCGCCACCACGCCAAGCGCCAGCAGCATGATGCAGCGGGTGATGAAGAAGGCAATCGTGAGCCCGAACCAGATCAGCGGGATAGCGACCGCATACAGCGTCGGCAGGTTGCGGTGCAGCCCGGCGATGAGCTTCTCGCCCGCCGCGCGCACGGCCTCGGGCGAATCGGCGGCGATGTTGGGCTGGTTGCGCGTCAGCTCGGCCAGTTGGCGAATGCGGATTTCCCCGCGCTTGCTCTTGCTGATGAATTCATGGGCGGTCATCAGCACGGGGGTGGTCATCGTCTCGGCGGTGGTTTGGCCGCTGGTGTCCACGGTGAAAAGCGGGGCGGGGCCGCCCAGCGCATCGAGCGTCACATGCACCACCGCCGGGCCGGATTGCCATGTTTTTAACGTGCCATTCTCCAGCGCGAACGGTGGCAGTTGCGCCGCCACTTCCCGCACCACGCGATCGACCAGCGGTGGCTGGCCATGGCGCTCGGCAAACAGGTAGCGATGGAACGCCACGCCCATGGCCAGCGTGCCGATCAATGTCGCCAGCGCGACCAGTTTCAGCGCGTAGACGAAGCCGTAGCCCTGCCGCTGGTAGCGCCAGTGGGCATAGGTTTCGGGGGCATAAAAACACCCCCGGAATGTGCGCCAAAAGCCCATTAGCGCTTAATGAAACGGGCAAGAAGCTGGGGCAGGGCGGCGCTCACGCTCTGCGGTTCCATGCCCAGTGCCGCATAGCCGGGGAGCTGGCCGGAAAGCACGTTATCGTAAGCCAGCAGGCGCACCTGGTCGGCAGTGATCGGCGCGGGCAGTAGCGGAATGGCCGACGCCACGCGCCCCATGAACGACGCCATGCCCGCCGGAATCGACACCAGGCAGAAGCGGCGGTTGGTGATCGCGCGCATGCGCTCCAGCAGGGCTTTGAAACTGAAAATCTCGGCGCCGCCCAGCTCGTAGGTTTTGCCGATGCTGTCCGGCGTGGCGAGCGCGGTGGCGATGGCATGGGCCACGTCGCTCACCAGCGTGGGCTGGAAGCGTGTTTTGCCGCCATAGATCAGCGGCAGGGCGGGGGCCAGCAGGCTCATGCGGCCAAAACGCTGGAAGAACCCGTCTTCCGGGCCGACGATGAGCGAGGGGCGCACGATGGTGGCACCGGCGAAGGCCTGGCGCACCGCATCCTCGCCCGCCAGTTTGGTGCAGGCATAGGTGCTGTTTTTGGCGTGGTCCACGCCCAGCGCGGAAACATGGATGAAGCGGCTGGCGCCCGCCTGTTTGGCGGCGGCGGCCACGGCCTTCGCGCCGTCCACGTTCAACGCCGCGAATTTCTGGCGGCCCGATTCCTGCAGCGTGCTGGCAAGGTTAATCACCGCGAACGAGCCGTCGAACTTGCCTGCCAGCGTTTCCGGCTTGGTAATGTCGGCATACTGGGTGGCGATCTGGCCGATCGTGGCGGCGGTTTTCAGGTATTCCGCCCCCACCGCATCGCGCGAGAGGATGCGCAGGCGGTAGCCCGCCGCGGCCAGTTGTTTCACAAGGTGCCGGCCCACAAAGCCCGAGCCGCCGACGATGGTAATGAGTGGGTAATCCTGCATGGTAATTCCTTAGGAATGAACTGTCTGGGGCGTGCATAGCAATCCCTTCGCAGCGAGGCAAGCAATGCGCGCAGGGAATAGCTTCGGGCCGGTCGCCGGTGGAAAAAACACGCAAACATGCATCACTCGAAAAAAAAGAACCGAGATTGTTAATAATTTGTAGGAGGTTTTTGCGTTAGGGTGGGCCGTGGCATACATATTGCGTAGCAGCATTCTTATGTGAGGGGGAGCATTGGGGCGAAACATTCTAGGCTGGTTGACGAGTACGGCGCTGGTGATGGCCGCGCCTGCTGCCGTGCGCGCCGAAGGGTGGGATGATCTGCTGCAAAGCGCGGGCCTGCCTGCGGCTACCCAGTCCTCGATGCCTGTGCCTGCCCCTGAAATGGCCATCGTGCCAGAAAACCCCTCCCTGCCGGAAACCACTGCCCTGACGCAAGAACCGGACGCCCAGCAGCCGCAATCGCCGCCGCCGGCAGAGCAGTCGGCGGCCCTCGAGCAAACAGGCGAATCCCCGGTGTCGGCCCCGCAATCGGCAGAGGTGACGGATAATGCCTCGCCGGCGGCGACCAAAGTAAGTGTGGCCCAGGCCGCCACGCCGCAATGGATCATGACGCCGCCGCAGCCCGCGGCCATCACGCCGGTCGCGCCGCCTGTCGAGCAAAACCCGACCGCGGCGGCGACGGCCATCGCGCCTTTGGCAGAAGATAAGAGTGCCATCGAAGTCGCGCGGCCGACCTACACGCCGGTGCTGGTCGACGATGGCGAAGTCGATAGCGGCTGGCGTGATGGCGTCTATCTTAGCGGCCTGCAAAGCGATAATTCCGTTATGTCGCTATCGATTCAGGGCAAGCCCGAAGTGATTGCAAATCCGGTGATGATCGATGAGGCGGTGGCGCTTGCCATGCGTAATAACGACCAGGTGCAGGGGACGGCGAACAACCGCGAGGCCGCCTATTGGGAAAAACTCGCGAATTACGCGATGTACGGGCCGACCGTATCTTTCGATTATGCGCGTGGCCGCGAGACCTCGTCGCCGGCATCCTATAACAGTAGTACCGGTGTCCGGGTGGCGGAAGATCGCCATACGCGGCGCGACCGTACCTTTGCCATCCGCCAGCCGCTGGTGGATCTTACGATTGTCGAAAACATCCTCATGAACCGCCACCGGCAAACGCTGGCCGAGCATCAGGAGCGCGACGTGCGCGAAACGATTGCGTATAGCACGGTCGATGTTTATTTGCGCCTCATTCAATCGGCCATGGCCATCCGCCTGGCGGATGATTACAGGGATTACCTTGAAAAACTGGGTGGTCGCATGGATGCGCGCCTGCAGGCGGGCGGCGCCACACCGGGCGATCTGGAGCGCGTGCGTGGGCGGCTTACCAATGCCGCATCGGCGCGCATTGCAGCTGAAGGGCAATACAATGCCGACCTCGCGGATTTTTACCGACTTACGCATGTAACCCCCTCGGAAATTGTGATCCCGCCAGAGCTTTCGCCGGTGGTGCCGGGGCTGGATGAGGCGCAATCGAAGGCGGAGCTGAACAACCCAGCCTACCGCGGCAACCTTGAACAGGTCGACATCGCCCAGACCACCCGCGACCGTTCCTATGCCGCGCTTGCGCCCAAAGTGGCGCTCGAATACACCGATAGCGATATTTACAATGCGGGCGGCGCGGCGCGCGGTAACCCGGTCGATGGAGTTTACCCCAACCAGGAAGACCAGCGCCTGCTGGTCGTCGCGCGGTGGAGCCTGACCAGTGGTTACGATATCCTGAACGCCCAGGCGGGCGGCAGTCGCCTGCGCGAAGCCCGCTACAACGCCGAGGATTCGCGCCGTCGCCTGTCGCAAGCGGTGGAATCGAGCTACACGGCCATTGAGGCGGCGAACCGTCAGTTGCATGTGCTGCAGCAGGGGGTGGCGGCCAACGAAAAAGTCGTCGCGGAGTTTGAAGACCAGTACGTGAACGGCAAGCGCACCATGTTCGAGCTGTTGGACGCGTACGAGCAGCTCTACGCCAGCCGCCTGAACCTGATGCGGTTGGTGGTGGCGCGGGCACAATCTTCTTATCTGGTGCACCGGCAGATGGGAACGCTGGAAGAAGTCATGCGTGCGGCCTCGCAGGCCACCGGGAAAGTGGACGAGGGCTGATATGGCGGGCGGTGGTGGCGGCAATAGCCGCGAAGAAAATTACTGGCCCGGCTTCGTGGATGCGCTGGCAAACGTGGTGCTGACGCTGGTATTCGTGCTCGTCGTGTTCGTGTTCGCGCTCGTGATTATGGCGAGCAAGGTGAACAAAGTGGTCGAGCAGATGGTCGAACAGCGGCTGCAGGAAGAGCGGCTCGCGGCGATTGAGGCAGCGGGCGTGAGCGATAGCTCTGCGCTCGATGCCGATAAAAAGGGCCTTGATATCGAGACGGCGCAGGCCCACAAAACCGAAGCGCAGCGTGGTGCCGTGAATGTCGTTAGTGGGCCGAATGAAATCACGCTTGTCTATCCCGAATCCACGATGGACCTGGATGAAGCATCGCTCGCCCGATTCGACGGGTTGATGCAGTCGCTTGCCCAGAAAATTGCCGGGCGTCCGGTAGTGATCCTGTCGTATCTCGGGCCGGAATCCTACAGCCTTGCGCAACGACAGGCCTATTATCGGGCAATTAAAATCCGTAATTTCCTAGTCGAGAAGAATTACGTCACGAAAGAGCAGATTTCTACCAAGATCATGCCGGTTGGCAATGGTGGGGAAGGGCGCGTTGAAATTATTTTTAAATAGTTTGCGCATGGTTCGCGCCTGGCGTGGCCGCGGGCTTGCCCGCTACGAGGCGGCAACCCTCTATCTCGGCCTTATGTTGGTAGCGCTGGCAGGCCTGGTATTGTGGGGAAGTATTGCCGAAATCGATCGCGTAGTACGGGTGAGCGGGCGCATCATTCCCGCCGGACGCAGTCAGGAAATCCAGCATCTCGAAGGCGGGGTGGTCGGCAGCATCGACACGGCCGAAGGCGTGCATGTGCGCAAGGGCGATTTGCTGCTTACCATTAACGATGCGCAGGCCGGCTCGAACCTTGGTGAAACCCGCACACGCCAAAGCGCGCTGCTTGCGCGCGTCGCCCGCCTGCAGGCAGAATCCCGGGGGGATACCGCCATTGCATTCGACGCGCAGGTGGACGCACAGCAACGGGCGGCGGAAGAAAACCTGTTTACCCAGCGACAGATGGGCTTGAAGCAGGAAATGGAGGTGCAGCAAAGCCTGCTGCGCCAGCAGGAGGCACGGCTGGGGGAAACCTCGCGCCGCCGTGGCAACCTGTCGAAAGAGTTGCAGGTGGCGTCGCAGCGCGTGAAGGTGATGCAGGACATGGCGGGGCGCGGGGCGGCATCGAAGCTTGAAGTGCTCGACAGCCAGAGCGCCGAGCGCAGCCTCCAAACCCAGATGAATGAGGCCGATGCCAGCCTGCCCACCATTAAAGCCGCCATCGCGGAAGCGCAGGCCCGGCTCGATGCGGCGCGTACCGATTTCCGCTCTTCTGCGCAATCGGATTACGTGGATACGATGGCCGAACTCAAGCGGCTCGGCCAGGTGCAGCTTTCTGCGCAGGATCGCCTGACGCGCACCGAGGTGCGTGCGCCTACCGACGGCATCATCAATAAGCTTGCGGTCAATACCATCGGCGGTGTTGTGCGCCCAGGCCAGACAGTGATCGAACTGATTCCCGATACGAACGAGGTGCTGATCGAAGCCAAGGCAAGCCCGAGCGACCGCGGCGACCTCAAGCCCGGCCTGCCGGCCACCGTGCGCATTTCGGCCTACGATGTGGGGCAAATGGGAACCTTGCAAAGCAAGGTAACGCAAGTGAGTGCCGACACGTTAAGCGATCCGGACGGCACCATCTATTACCGCGTCAGCCTGCTGATCCATGCATTGCCCGCCAGTTATCGCGGCCACGATATGGTGCCCGGCATGACCGCGACGGCCGATGTCGTCACCGGGCGGCGCACCTTCATGGGCATGTTGCTTTCGCCCTTGCATAAATTCACCCACAGCATGTTTAAGGATTCACGATGAAACGGGACAAACAGACAGTCTTGCGCACCCAGCGGCGCGACCTGTTGGCCACGGCCAAAATCATCTCGCCGATCATTGCGTTGATCGCGGTTGGGATCTACTTCGAGCATTTCGTCGTCGCGGCGATCCTCTCGAACCTTGAAATTAACGGCCTGATTATCGCCACGATTATCTATGGCACCTGCCTTATTCTTGCCCGGCTGATGGGCGCGCAGAAAGATTTCTCGGTGATCGAGCAATTCGGCAAGCGCGTGCATGAAGAAAGCGGCTCGATGCATGCGCTGCTGAACGAACCGTGGATGCGCCAGCGTTACATCCGCCACTACCTGACCCATGTGGCACAGATGAAGGAAGAAGATTCCGACCAGCATGCCATTGAAAGCGAACTGGCGGCGTTAAACGGCGAATATAACAGTAAACTGGAATTACCGCAGTTCCTTGTGGGCTTCATGATTGCGCTTGGCCTGCTTGGTACCTTCATCGGCCTGCTCGAGACACTGACGGGGATTTCCGGCATGCTCGACGGCATTGGCGGCGCAACCGGCGATAATCTCGATGAGCAGTTCATGCTGCTAGTGGGCGAGCTTCGCAAGCCTCTGGCGGGCATGGGGATTGCATTCTCGGCCTCGATGTTCGGGCTGGTCGGCAGTATCGCGCTCTCCATCATGATGATTAACCTTCGCCGCTATGTTGCGCGGGTGCTGCTCTGCGCGCGGAACGTGATGCATGACATCACGGAAATCCAGCGCAAGAATCCGCAGCCACGCAACCGTGGCAGGGGCCATGGTGGGGGCGGTGGCGGTAGCGGCGGCGGCGCTGAGCCGGCGAATGTCGTGCCGCTGCCGGTATCGGAGGGCACCGGGGGTGCGGTGATGATGCTGGCGAGCCGCATTGACATGATGCTCGGTAAATTCGATGTGCTTTTCAAATCCATGGAAGCGTCGATCAGCAGTTCCAACCGCACGAACGACCTGCTCGGCTTCGGCCCGCGCATGAAGGAAACCGGCGAACGCACCCTGGACGAATTGAAAGCCATCGTGCAGGGAAATCAGGAAGCCACGGCTATTAATAGCCAATCCATGAAGCTGCAGCATGACACCAATGAATTGCTGGGCGGCATGATCGACTTGCAGCGCAAATCGCAAATGGATACGGCCGCGATCATGCGGCAACTGATCGACGCCCAGAAGCAGATCAGCCATGCCATTGCCGCGGCGATGCAGTCCGACAGCCAGATTGGGGCCGAATTAATCAGCAAAATGAAGACCCAGATCGACAAAATTGCCGCAGTGGAAGATGGGGCCATCAATAACGGAAGACATTTGTGGGAATTGCGTGAAATTTTTGGTAAGATGGGTGCATCCTTGTCGGCACAAGAGGCAAGCCTACCGGCGCTTGGCCAGCAATCCATGCTCATGGACGCGATGCTTAATGAGCTGCGCCACATGAACCAGTTGATTGCTGCGCTTGGGCAGCCGGCGGCCAACTAAGGAACCGAGGATATAAGGGAAGCGGCGCATGGCGAAGTGGACGGTACTCAATCCTAAGGCTGACGGAAGCTTTGCGCTGCCGGATGTAAGCCGCGCCAATATTACCCGCGTGGATATCGTCGATGTGGACCTGCTGATCCAGTCGCAGGACGGCAAGCTTTACCTGCTCCCCCGCGCCGGTATCGACGCGATGAGCGACCACCCGCCCCAGGTGCAGATGGCCGATACGGCCATGGGTGCCGACCAGCTGATTAACGAGATCAGCACCCAGTTGAACGACGCGACATTCCTCACTTCCGTTACGGCATCCGGAACCTATGAGAAGGGGAAGGAATCCGATGTTGAGAACGAAAAAACCGAAGATGCCAAAAAGCTTGCCGAGGAGTTGAAAGAGCTCAAGGAAGAACTCAAGGAACTCAAGGAAGAAGCCAAAGAGCAAAAAGAAAAAGAGCAGGAGCGCGAGCAGAAAGATAAGGGCGCGCTGAATGTGAACGCCGAAGGCACGGTCGAACATCTGGTGCAGGAAACGCGCAAGGTGACCGAGAACCTGAAAACCGGCGATTACGATTTCCGGCCGCAGCCCATTTCTGCGCCGCCCGGCCCGCCTGCGTCACCCGCCGGGGTGCCGCCACCCATCAGCCTCACGCCCATTGCCACATTGTTTATGGGCAATATCACCGAAAATCAGGTAAGCAGTGCTGCGGGGGTGACGACCATCCTCGGGGCCGCAGGCTCTATTGGTTCAGAAGCACCCGCCCATATTGGCCCGCGCAACCTGCTCCAGTTCTCGACAACCAGCATCACCGGCACCACCGGCGATGATATCGTTTATGTGTCGGGGGCGGTTGGTGGCAATGGTGCTGCTCCGTCAAGCTACTACGCGAAGCAGTTTGAACTGAATCTCGCCGGCTACTTCACCGCCATCAACTCCATTACGGTAGGCGGGTTGCCTGCCGGGGTGTCGTTGGCGCTGGGCGGTACGCCCCTCACGGCAAATGCCGATGGCACCTATTCGCTGCCCTCCAATTTGATCGAAACCAACCAGCTCTTCACGCTGGTCTACGATGCTTCCAGTGCAACGGGCACGTTCGATGCGACCATCGATATTTACGGCGATACGACCCGCGGTCAGGAATTCCACACGCAGCAGCAGATCCGGTTCCAGTTCCTAGATCTGACCGATGCCACGCAATTGACGGACACGGCGCTTTTTTACGAGCGCAATGGTGTGCTGGCGGAAATATATGTGCTGCCCACCAGCGACAACCCCAACGATATTAACGTGCTGGGCGGCAATAATACCGTCTATGGCGGCCAGAACAACGATGCAATTGTTGGGGCCGATGGCAACAACCTGATTTATGCGCGCGGCGGTAATGACACCATTACCCTCGGCAATGGCAATAACGTGGTCGATGCCGGTACGGGCAACGATACGATTACGGTTGGTAACGGTGCTAACCGGGTGTTGACCGGTGAGGGAAATAACAGTGTCGTGACCGGTAGCGGCAACGATACGATCATCGGCGGCAGCGGCAACGATACGATCAATGCCGGGGCGGGGCTGAATGAAATTACCGATAATGGCGGTAATAACCTGGTGACGGCTGGCGGTGGCAACGACATCATCACGCTGGCCGATGGCAATAACACCGTGCAGGCCGGCGCTGGCGATAACAGCATCACGGTGGGTACGGGCACCAATACCATCACAGCTGGGGGCGGTAACGACACGATCGTTGCCGGTAACGGTGCTAATTCTATCTTTGCTGGTGACGGCAATAACCGCATTACCGTCGGCGATGGGGCGAACATCATTACCACGGGTATTGGCGACGATCGTATCCAGACCGGCAACGGCAATAATTATTTCTATCTTGGCCTCGGTAACGACACGGTGATCGGTGGAACTGGCAGCAATACGGCCGATTTCAGCACCCTCGGGGTCGCGCTTACTGCGTCGCTCGCGAGCGGCAGCGTGACCGCCGCCGGGCTGAATACGAGCCTGAGCAATGTGGCCAACTTCGTTGGCACCGGCTACAACGATACCATCACCGGTAGTGCAGGGGCTAACCTCATCCATGGCGGTGCAGGCAATGACGTCATTAACGGCAATGGCGGGCAGGATACGATTTATGGTGGTAACGGCAATGACAGCATCACTGGCGGCAGCGGCAACGACCTGATTTTTGGCGGTGCCGGCGATGATACGATCGACGGTGGCAGTGCTGGGGCCGATACGCTGAATGGTGGCGCGGGCAATGACCGTTTTATCAATCCGCATGCGGGACAAACCTATATCGGCACCGATCTTGCCGCACTGGCGGTGGGCGAAGTAAATACGGTGGATTATTCTGGCTCGGCCACGGCCATTTCCGTCGATCTGGCGCAAGGGATTGGCAGTGGCGGTCTGGCGGCTGGCAGTACGTATCAGTTTATCAACCACATCATCGGCAGCAGCGGCTACGATACGCTTACTGGCGGCACCGCAGACGATATTTTGGACGCAGGCCTTGGCGGTGGCTATCTCAGTGGTGGCGGGGGAAATAACCGGCTTATTGGTGGCACGACGGGCACAAATATTTACGTGACCCGGGCAGATAGTTTCGACACGATCGTTGCCGGATCGGGCTATGATCGGCTTGATCTTAACTTCGGTCTTTCCGGCCCTGCGTCTAACGTCGCGAACGTGGTGAATCTGACGGGATCGGTACAAACCTTCACCTATAAAGGTGTCACCTATTCGGTGGATGCCTATAGCGGTACCGCGTACACAGGCGATCATGTGATCAGCACGACCAGCGACTTTTATAACGGCAATTCGCGTGGCGATACCTACCAATACAATACGGCACTTGGGAGAACGGGTATCGATGTTCTCTCTGCCCTGAATTACAGCTATACGGCGATGGCCGTATTTGCCGGCAATGATAGCCTCACACTTTATACAAGTATCTATGCCGACACCATTGTCGGTGGCACCGGGCGGTTGGATATCAACGCTTCGAATGGCGGGGCGGATCGGTTTATCGGCAGCACCGCCACCAATGACCGCATCGGGGCTGAATATACAAATACTGGCTTAGTCATTTACATGACCGCCAATGCCGACATCAACAATGACGGCATTGCGGATTCCCTTGGTCACGGCATCACTTCCATGACGGAAGGGGGCGTAACCTATACCGGTTTTCGTATTGCCGGTGCGGGGGGCGCAAACGCCACGAACTTTAACTACACGGCGCTGAACGATACAGGCCTGTTCCGCAATTTCGAGATTCTCGAAGGGGGGCAGGGGGCGGATCTCATCGTCGGCACCACCGGCCAAGACACCATTCTCGGCGGTCTTGGATCGGATACGATCTATGGCTATGGCGGCAATGATTCTCTGGTCGGCGGGGATGGCAACGACCTCATCTATGGTGGCTCAGGCAATGATTACATCGCTGGCGGGGCTGATGCCGATACGATCTATGGTGGCGGTGGTGCCGATACGCTAATCGGCGGCGATGGCAACGACACGTTTGTCATCACCAACCCTGCGCATATTACCAGTGCCTTTATCTATGATGGTGGTGCTGGTAATTCCGATGCGATCAGTGCTGCGGGCTGGGTGTTTACTGCCAACACAATCAGCAATACGAAATTTAATTCGATCGAAGTCATCAATGTGCAGAACAATGCCGGCGGCGGTGCCTACAGTCTCTCGGCAGCCGATGTGCAGGCATTTGCCGATAGCGGCACCGCCTCGCGTATTACCCTGCGGCTTGATACGGGCGATACGTTTACGGCGGCGGCAGGCACCGGTGCGGTGGTGCAAAGCGGCAATACCTATCGCTTCTATTCCGATGCGGGCCATACCGCGTTTAACACCACAAATCTGCTGGCTGAGGCTATTGTAACTTACGGGGTCGCTTAGCAGTCGTGCATTGCTCGCCGAGCGATTCGTTGCTATAGCCATCCCATCTTTTGTGTGGGCGTTTATGTCATCTGCCGTGATTCCTCCCGAGCTTGCCGATCGCGTGATGCCGTATTTGCGCAGGCACCGGCAGAAATTCTTCCAGATCATTACCTGCGGGGTGCTGATCAACTTTTTCGGCCTCATCCTGCCGATTTTCAGCAGCTACGTGTATGACAAAGTGCTGGGCAACGGCATCACCAACACCATGTGGGCGCTGGCGATTGGCTTTGCCCTCATTGTGCTGGTCGAGTTTTCCGTGCGCATGATTCGCTACACCATCGCCGAACGGTTCGCGATGGCGAACGAGGTCGAGATCGACGGCCATGTGATGCGCGGCCTGCTCGCCATGCGCGCTAACCGCGTGCCGCCCATGGGCCGCGTGGTGGAAAAATACAAACAGCTGCTCACCTACCGTGATTTCCTTTCGTCGTCTTACCTTTTGGCGATGGCGGATGTGCCGTTTATCCTGCTATTCGCGTCGGCGATTTTGCTGGCGGCCGGGCCGCTGGTGCTGGTTGGGCTGGTGTGCGGCGGCCTCACGCTCGCCGCGCATATCCTGCTCATGCCGGTTGCCCTGAATTACGAGCGCAAGGCCAAACAGGCCAGCGAGCGCCGCATGGAGCTGATGACCGATGTGCTGGCCTCGCGCGAGGCGATCCTCGGCGGTGCGATGGGGGATTCGTTGCAGGGAAGCTGGAGTGATACCAGTAGCCGCGCCGCGGAATATGGCAGCAAATCGCGCCTGTGGCGCGGCATTTCCAGCGCCATCAGCAACAGTGTCAGCTACCTGTCCTATGCGGCGGTGCTGGTGGGCGGGGTGTATATGGTGGAAGCGCACCAGCTCACCTCAGGCGGGTTGCTGGCGGCGTCCATGCTCACCTCGCGCATGCTGGGCGGGTTTAATTCGATTGGGGTGCTCGTCACGCGCTACCACGAATTCCGCCAGGCCATCCACGAAATGAACGGCATGCTTCCGGCATCGGCAGTGGTGGCGCCTGCATCGCCCGATCGCGGGCGCATGCTGGGGGCCATTCAGCTGCACCACGTTACCTTCCGCATGGAGCCGGAGAAAAGCCCCGTACTCGACGATATCAGCTTGCAGATTACGCCGGGCGAGATGGTAGGCATCGCCGGTGCG
>JBIISI010000013.1:0-37072 GCA_044341105.1 Rickettsiales bacterium
GTGGCCACCGGGAAATGGGCCCGCTTGCTGGCGACACCGCTCACCGACGGCCAAGGCAAGCGGAACGCTTACTGCACGCCTCCACTGCTCGGGCCGGACGGCTTCTTCCATATCTGGGCGGGGAAAACCACGCTGCTGCGCCTCATCAGCGGCAGCTTGAGCCCGGAATCGGGCCATGTGGCGCTCGACCAGTTGCCGGTCGATCAGGTGAACCCGGCAGCGCTGGCCGCCAGCATTGGCTACAAACCACAGGACGCGGCGTTGTTCACCGGCAGCATCGAAGACAACATCCATGCTGGCCGCCCCATGCTGAGCGCCACGGACCGTGCCGAACTGCTGCTGCATTCGGGCCTTGCCACCAGCTTTGCCACGCAGGGCCTGCATTGGGCCACGGCGGTGGGGGCGAGGGGCAGCGCGCTCTCGGGCGGGCAGCGGCAAATGGTGGCATTGGCGCGCGCGCTGTATGGCAACCCGGCCGTGCTGCTGCTCGACGAGCCAACCACCGGGCTCGATATGGAACATGAAAAACATGTGGTGAAGCAGCTTGCGGCGCGCAAGGGTAGTGCCACCATCCTCATCAGCACCCACAGCCATGCGCTGCTGTCGATCTGCGACCGCATCATCGTGATAGGGGGCGGCAAGCTGCTGGCCAACGGCCCGCGCGAAAAAATCCTGCTGTAATCGCCGCTAGAACAAATACATGAAGCTGGTCTGAATGCGGTCGAGATCGCCGCTCACGCCCGACTCGATCTTGCGATAGCCGTGCATGTATTCGATGCCCACGCGATACGCCGGCACCGGGCTCCAGATCAGGTTCACATGGCCCGAGGCGATTTCCTTGTTCACGCCCGTGCCGGTGCGCGAAACATCGTTATCCACGCCCGCATAGCCAAGCAGGAAGTTGCTGCGCCAGTCATCGTTCCAGTAATGCTGGTAGCCCGCATAGCCGCCATACGCGAATTGCGCTTCGGTGGTGCCGTTGGCATAGGTGCTGCCGTTATTACTGTTGGCCACGTCGAAAATATAACGGCCAATGCCGTCGCCGCCCTGAATCTCATAAACGAAACTATCTTTTTTGCCGACGAGGAACTTGCCCGAAAGGCCAAGGCCGTAGCCAAACGTGCCGTCATCGTCCTCGGTCAGGGTGCTGCCTTCGTCGAGGTGGCGAAGCAGCGCGCGCACGGCCACATGGCCGAACGTATCCTTGTATTGCACCTTGGCCGTGAAGTCCGGCATATCCGACAGGTTCACGTTGGTCGTCACGGTCGAGGTGATATCGCTTTGCGGGCTTTCCGCTGCCACCGACCAGGTGGTTTTGTCGTTGAATTTATCGGTATAGCGCACCTGCGCCTGCCGAATGAACGACAGCCCCACCGGCCCCACGAAGTCGAACGATTCGGGGTAGGCATCCAGGTCCATGAAGTTCGACCAGGTTTGCCCCGCCAGCACGCGGCCCACTTGGCCATACGCATGGCGTAGCTGGATGCCTTCACCGCTCAGCGTCTTGCGGTTCGCGGCATTCGCCCCGAAGAAATCGCCCTCAATAAACGTTTTCAGCGGCCCAAGATCGGTCGGCGTGCTGGTCTCAATGCCGATGCGTGTCGAGCGCGCATGCATGTTGAACTGGCTGCCCATATGCGCCTGCGCCGAGGTGTCGAGCGGGATATTGGCGAAGTTGGCGAACTGGCCGCCGTAAGCATGGTTCGCATCGTAGATCGCATCGAGTTTCACAAACCCGCCAAACCGCACACTGGTTTTGGTGCCGGGCAGGCGGAACGAGCCGGGCAGGCTGCCGCCCACCACCGGTTCGCCTTCGCCGGGCACGGTGCTGCTGGGCGGTGCGCCGGTCGTCACCTGCGCGGCTTTCGAGGTGGTCTCATGCGCCATTTTTGTATTGTCGGCGGGCACTTTCAGTGCCTGCGGCCGGGTGAGGTCGGTGAAGCCGTTGGCGGCGGCTTTTGCCTGCGATTGCTGCTGCCCCTCCAGCGTGGCCAGCCGGTCGCTCATGGCTTTCAACTGGGCTTTCAGCTCCGTAATTTCCGCATCGCTTTCCGCGAGGGCGGGGAACGCAAACAGAGCCGTTGTCGCCAGTAACACAAGATGGTGGCGCGGTGTTTTCATACAGATGTCCTTCAACGTGCGAGATGGAGGAATGGTCTTTTTTTTGTTTTTTAATGCTGGGTGGCCTGCGCGATACCGATGCCGGTCTGCGCGCGAATGCGCTGCGCATCGAACTTGGCCCGCGCCTCGGCGGCGGCCGGGGAATGGTCAAGTTTCGAGAACAGCCAGATGCCGATAAACGCGACCGGCATCGAGAAAATGGCCGGGTATTTGTAGTGGAAGATGGGCTGCGCGTAATGCAGCACATCCACCCACACCACAGGGCTTAACACCACCAGCACGATCGCCGTGAGCAGGCCTGCCGAACCGCCCAGCAATGCGCCGCGGGTGGTCAGGTTGCGCCAGTACATCGACAGTGCAAGAATCGGGAAGTTGGCGCTGGCGGCAATGGCGAAGGCCAGCCCCACCATGAACGCCACGTTCTGTTTTTCGAACAGGATGCCAAGGAAAATCGCCAGCACGCCAAGCACCACCGTCGCGATTTTCGACACGCGCATTTCCTTTTTCTCGTCGTGGTTGCCGCGCATGAACACGTTGGCATACAAATCGTGCGAGATGGCCGATGCACCGGCGAGCGTGAGGCCCGACACCACCGCGAGAATCGTCGCGAACGCCACCGCCGAGATAAACCCGAGCAGCATATCGCCGCCGACCGCGTGGGCGAGATGCACGGCGGCCATGTTGTCGCCGCCGATCAGCTTGCCGTCGCTCAGGTAATGGCTGTTGGTGCCCACCAGCACAATCGCGCCGAAGCCGATGATAAAGGTGAGGATGTAGAAATAGCCGATGAAGCCGGTGGCATACACCACCGAGCGGCGGGCCTGCACGGCGTCTTTCACGGTGAAGAAACGCATGAGGATATGCGGCAGCCCGGCGGTGCCGAACATGAGCGCAAGGCCCAGCGAAATCGCCGAGATGGGGTCGGAAACCAGCGTGCCCGGCGCCATAATCGCGTTGCCTTTGCTATGCACCTTCACCGCCTCGCCAAAGAAATCGCCGAGGTTGAAATGGAAATGCGACAGCACCAGAAACGCAATCAGCGATGCGCCGCATAGCAGCAGCACGGCTTTAATGATCTGCACCCAGGTGGTCGCCAGCATGCCGCCGAAAGTCACGTACAGCACCATCAGCACGCCCACACCGACCACGGCGGTGCTGTAATGCAGGCCGAACAGCACCTCGACCAGTTTACCGGCCCCCACCATCTGTGCGATCAGGTAAAGCAGCACGGTGGTGAGCGAGCCGCACGCCGCCAGAATGCGAATCGGCGTTTGCTGCAGGCGATACGAGGCGACATCCGCAAAGCTGTAGCGGCCAAGGTTGCGCAATGGTTCAGCGATCAGCAGCAAAATGACCGGCCAGCCGACAAGGAAGCCGATCGAATAAATCAGCCCGTCGAAGCCCGAGGCAAACACCAGCGCCGAAATGCCGAGGAACGACGCCGCCGACATGTAGTCGCCCGCAATGGCGAGGCCGTTTTGGAAGCCGGTAATGCCACCCCCAGCGGTGTAGAAGCTGCTCGCCGTCTGCGTGCGGCGTGCGGCCCAATAGGTAATCATCAGCGTGATGCTGACAAACAGCAGGAACATCGCCACCGCGGTCACGTTCAGCGAACCGGCCGGGGGCGTGGTGGTGGCTGCCATGGCTTGCCCGGCGGCAAGCAGGGTAAAAGCCGAAAGAAGATGGCGCATCGTGTTACTCTCCCGCGTATTGCTGCTGTAATTGTGCGATTAGCGGTTCCAGCGTGTGGTTGGCGCGGCGCACATAAAGAAACGTGATGACGAAATTCAGGAAAATGAGCGCCAGACCGAGCACGATGCCAACGGACACGGCGCTGCCAAAGAACGGCGTGCCGAGCGATGCCGGCGCGAAGGCGATGGCAAGGATGAACCCGACATAGCTCGCCACCGTAAGCCAGAGCAGGGGCCAGATAATGCGCGCGCGTGTTTCGATAAGCTGTTGGTAGCTGGGCGAGGAAGTGAGGGATTCGAGCGATGCCATGGAAACCTCGTGATTATTATTGAGGCACGCTAGCACAAAAAATAAGCAGCCTCGCAGCGAATAGCATGCTGCGCTGCGGAATAAGCATCTGAAAGAATTGCTAAAATGTTTTCTTCGGGGTATTTTGCGGCGCAGCACAGCTTTCGGCTTGCAAATGCCCGTTGCCGCGCGCCCAACTACTCAGTTGGGCATTTTATGCCTGTCCGACATATTTATAAAACGCAGTGGGCTGGAACAGGATGGAGTTGGGGAAGGCCACCGTTTTGCCGGTGGGCACAAAGCGCTCGCCATCCACATCCATCTCGCGCAGGTAAAGCCGCATCATGCCGATCTGCACGATCTCGCCGGTCACGCCCGCCACATTAATAATGTCGCCCGCCCGCACGCCATAGCGCCCATAAAAAAAGAAATGGGCAACCAGTGATACCAGCACGCTTTGCAGCGCCACCGCCAAACCGGCGGTAAGGAACCCGGCGAAGGTGGCAAACGAGCCGAACTCCGTCACGAAATTCATGAGGATGACAACGCCTACCGCGATGATGGTGAGGGCGCGGCGCAGGGTGTGCAACTGGCGCACGCGTTTGGGGTCGCGCACATAGCGGGCGACGGCGCGGCGGCCAAGGTCGGAAAGTAGCAGGGGTACCGCCACGGCCATGGCAAGCACGACAAGCCGCAACAGCAGTTGGCGCAGCAGCAGGTTGGTCTGGTCCTGCACCACGGCATTCCAGCTTTGGGTGGTGTGGCGCACCGTGTCCATCGCGCGCAGTGCATTCACTAGCGGCACGATGCTATCGGCCAGTGCCTGATGCTGTGCCACCAATTGTTGTTGCCGGTCGCGCTGGGCCCCATCGCCGGTGAGGGCGATCGCCTGCTGCGCGGTGCGATCCATTTCGGCGCGCAGGGTAGTGAGCAGCGCGCGCTGTTTTTCCATGACCGTGTCCGTTTCCGCCATAAACGCCCGCAGCACATTCTGTTTGCGGTTGGCGCCGAGCAGGGTGCCGATCAGGTGGATCATGCCCTCAGACGCGGGCATGGCGGTGCTACCCGCTGCGGCATCCGACGCATCCGGGGCAGGGGCGGCGGTCGCGGTGGTGCTGGCGCTGGCGGCGATGCGCTTTTTCGATGCTTCGGGCACGCTGCGCGCCATGTTGGCAATTTTACCAGCCACACCGGATTGTTCGCCCAGCCCAACCTGCTCGCTGCTGGATTGCACAGTGGCGTAGAGTTTCTGCCGCGATTGCGCGAAGCGAAGCTCCATGCTGGCCTGTTCATGCGCGCGGCCGCGAAGGCGCGGCAACGCGTCGCGCAGCCGGGCGAGTTGCTGTTCGTTCTCTGCCACCATGGCGGCGAATTTTTCTTGCCGCTCACGGGTGCTTTTGTCGGCATTGTCCTCGACTGTCACGCCTGAGGGGGCTTGCGCATCGAGCACGGCACCGGCCTGCCGGGCGAACGTGAAGCCATATTGCAGGCCGCGGGTGGCGGTGTCGCCAATCGTGTCACGCAATAGCACTTCGCGGGCGTTCTCGGTCGTGGTGGTGGTGAAGGCCGCTTCGCGGTGCCAGTGAATCAGCTGCTCGAGATAGCCGAGCAGGATATTCTCGTTCCACGGCGCGGCATCGTCCTGCGCATAGGACGGTGCGGCAAGCAACAGGGAGCAGAGTACGAGTAATGAACGAAACATAGGAAACTTTCCTGACATGAACAGCATCAAACCGGCATGTGTTTTGATGCGATTTGTGCGTTCCCGCAAGCGGTTCGTCATTGTCATCAAATATTCACATGCAACCGCACGCCATCCTGCTACGGCTTGTGCGAACGGGGGCTTGCATGACTCAGGAACTTCTCGCACGCATGAGTAACAGCGACGGCACGTTGTGCCGCGCGATACTGTCACCCGCCGCCCCCGATCCTGTCATCGCCCATGCCCCGGGTGGAACGCTTCCGCTGATTGTCATCGATGTTGGCCATGGCTATTGGCGGGGTGCGCCCGGGAATTACGAAGGCGGGAAAGTGGTGCACCACCATGGCACTGCCTATCACGAGCACCGGGTGGTGCAGTCGATCGCCAATCGCATGAAGCCGTTGCTGGAGGCCGAGGGGTTTCGCGTGCAGCTCAGCCAGAATAGCGACAAGGTGCCGCTCGCCAACCGTTTCCAGGCGCGCCTCGATGTCGGGGCCGACGACCCGGCAAAAGTCCTGCACATGGTGTTGCATGCCAATAGTTCGGTGAGTGCGGGCACGCGCGGCTTTGCCGCCATGTACCACCCCGATGTGCCGGGTGGGGCGCATTCCAAAAGCGCGCAATGGGCGCGGGCGCTCGAGCGTCAATTCCCGGTGTTGTCGGTGGCCGATGGCCCCACGCACCGCACCTCGCTCATCCAGCCCGATACCTATGCGTCGCCGAAGCGGGCGGATTGGAATATTTCCCGCGGCTTGGGCAATTTAGCTGCGGTACTGGTTGAAGCGGGTTACCTGACCAACGCTGCCGATTTCGATGGGTTAGTCAGCGCCGAGGGGCAGCAGCAGATCGCCCAGCGCCTCACGCGTGGCACGGTGGAAGCCTACGATGCCATGGTGCGCGAAAAGCGCGTGGACTATGCCCGCCATGGTGCGCAAACGCCAATTTACCTGAGCGCGCTGCGCAAGGTGGTGGGGGGTGAAACGGTGCAGGAGGCATCGCAGCCGCCCATGGCCGTGGCCAGCTCCGCGCCGGCGCTGCGTCGCTAGTGTTTCAGTGTTTAGTGTTCAGTGGGGCACTGCCAGCGAATGAAAAGGCGCGCCACAGAAACCCTGCTCAGTACGGGGGCGGAGTGATGGGGCGTGCGGCTGGGTGGAAATCACTAATCTTCTAATCACTACTAACTTCTAACTAGCCCCGGCCCTAAAAAGAAAGGCGGCCCGAAGGCCGCCTTTCTCTTAACGTGGAAACCAAACCCACATCCGAAGATGCGATTTCGCTTCGCAGCGCTATTTCGGAAATCCGCGTATCGCACATCGGATCCCTTGCCGATGGAGGGATAGCCCTCCACAGTATTTAGTTCGCGCCCTGGCTGGCGCTATCCCTTGCTGTAACGCGCGGGAGGGGAACGTGGAATGAAGCCCGAAGGCCCCATTCCCACGACCCTTCGGCCCATTGTTTCCGCAGGGCCGGGAACCGAAATTCCCATCGGTAGCTCCCGTTTTCCGTTCCGAAGAAGGCTGGGTGGCTGCCGATAATCTGAATGTACCACACGGTTCGGAAAATGCCTGCACGCCGCGCTTTCTATCCACATAAAAAACCTCGTTTGATAAAAGTGGTTTTATTTCAAAGCAATTTTTTTATTCCTTGATGTGGATAAGTAAGGGCGATGTTTCAATTATGACGGTTCCATGAAGTTTCGTGAACTGTTCGGCATTGCAGCATGCAATTAGTGCTGTGCTGTGCCATCGCTGGGGCATGGATCAGCCGAAAGAACCCCATCACACGATTTACGACAGCCACATGGCGGCGATCAGCCATTGGCTGGATACCACCCATGATGCGGTGGGCGACTGGGGCGAAATGTATCGCAGTGCCATGGACGCGAACAACAAAGCGCTGGCCGAGTGGAGCAAGCCGAAAGATCCAACCGGCTCCACGCTGGGCCAATATTACCGGGTGCTGAAACATTACCTGCCGACCGAGCGGTACGAATCGCTGCCGGAATCGATTCGCAGCGGGCTGCAGAAAATGCAGGTGACCGCGAAGACATTCAATGAGTGGCTGGAACAGGATTGGCTGCTCGACAGCACGGAGCGCTGGGCGCGCAGTTTCGACGATCACGGCATTTTGTATGGGCCGCCATACAACCATCAGTTCCTGACCGAAGATAACGACGGCAACATCGTGGCTGTCGATCCGGAAGATATTATTTCGCTATTTCAGGCCACGCCGCGCAATGGCTGGGTGAAGCCCACCCATTTCCCGCATCTTATTTTCACTTCAAGCCACGCCAGCGGCGAGAATCTGAGCGATGTCACGGGCATTACCCATGGCATCGAAGCGGTGGCGCGCCAGAGTTGGGGCAAGCCCCTGAACATCGCGCGCGCTGGCGCGCCGATCCAGCCCGGCCAGACACTGGTTCTCTATAGCTGCGAAACCGAAAAGAACCCGTTGCTGAACGGGGTGCTACTCACGCGCCGCGTGAAGGAGCTGAAAGCGCGCGAGCGTGACGGCCTGCCGGATATTGGCCGCTACATGTCGCCCGGTGCCAAGCGCATCGGCGCGCTGATGATGGCCTGCATGAGCGAGAATTATTACCAGGATGCCGGCGAGGGAAAAACACGCCCGCTTTTTTCTATTCTCCACCCCCACTCGCTGCGCGGTAGCGACGCGCGCGTGCAGCTCAGCGAAGATGCAAGCCGCGTGGCCCAGCATATGTCGGTCATGGGCTTCAGCAAGGGCGGCAACGTTGCCAAAGACAGCATGCGCTATCTGGAAAACGAGCTGTGCGCCAAAGGACGCGATGGCCGCGATGTGGTGCGCACGGCGTGGGAGCCGGGCTATGAGCGCGGCATCACGCAGTTGGGCAATTATGGGGTGCGCTGCATCCTGCACAATATCAATCTGGGCGTGGTTTATGCGCGCGAGCGCCCGCTCAATGGGCGCCAGAAAGCGCATGGCATTAATTGCGTGGCCTTCAATAACCGCAACGACCCCCTGACCATGGGGTATGATTTTCCCGGCAGCACCAACGATGAATTCTACCTGCTGGACGGCCCGGAGGAAAACGCCCATGCGCCGCAAATTGCACTCGGCACGCGCACCACGCCGGGCACCGTCATGGATGAATCGCGCGTGGCGCGGCGTATGAGAGAATGGTTCGCCCCGCATTACGGGCGTGCCGCCATTGCCAATATTCTGTTCGAAGAGGGGCGGGTGATGCTGGAAGCCGCGCCCGGCACGCCCGATGAAAAACTGGCCGATCATGGCGATACAATCGCCGCCGCCCTCGAAAAAGCCGGTTTGCACGACGTAAAACTCGTGGGCAATCATGCCCATGTCGGCCTTTTTGAAATCCATACGCGCGAGCAGCTGTTCGGCGATCGGCTGGCGTTGAAACGGCTGCATGGGGCTTTTGAAGGGCTTCGCCGCGCAGAAAACGGGCTGGTTATCGCCCAGAGCATTCTCGATCACGACATTCCCCAGCAAATCGACGCGGTTTCCAAAAAAACGCCGGGCCGTTAACCTTCCTTTAGGGAATCTCTGGTTAACTGGTAAAAAAAGAGGAGGGGAACATGACGCCGCTACTTGCTTTTACCATCGGAATGCTCGGCAATCTGGGCATGTTCGGCCTTGGCATGTACAGTCTGCACAAGGCAAAGCTCGCGCATCGGCGCGCCTGATTTTCCTTGCTCCATCTCGGCATAAGCACTTGAGGTTGCCCCAGCAATGTGGCAACCTCTCGCCGTTTTAGGAGGCTGCCATTACCGTATACCTGCATGTGGGCGATCTGCCCGACGATTTGAGCTTCGAGGGCGACATTGCCGTCGATACCGAGGCCATGGGCCTGAACAACCACCGCGACCGCCTGTGCGTGGTGCAGGTTTCCGACGGGCGCGGCGACGAGCATCTGGTGCAGTTCCTGCCCGGCCAGTTCAACGCGCCGAACCTCAGCAAACTGCTCACCGACCCGGCGCGCGTGAAGCTGTTTCACTTCGCGCGGTTCGATATCGCCATCCTCAAGCAATATCTCGGCGTGGTGACAACCCCCATCTATTGCACCAAAATCGCCTCGCGCCTCACCCGCACCTACACCGAGCGCCACGGGTTTAAAGACCTCTGCCGCGAAGTTTTGGGAGTGGAAGTGAGCAAGCAGCAGCAATCCTCCGATTGGGGCGCGCCGACGCTGACGCCCGAGCAACAGGAATACGCCGCCTCCGACGTGCGCCACCTGCATGCGCTGCGCGAAAAGTTGAACGTGGTGCTGGCGCGCGAAGGCCGCACGCAATACGCGCAGGCCTGCTTCACCTTCCTGCCCACCCGCGCCGAACTCGACCTCGCCGGCTGGGCCGAGTTCGACATTTTTGCGCATTAGCGAGGACACATGTCCGATACCCCTCGTGAATCTCTTGCCATTGATGCGCTGCTGCGAAAAATCCGCGATGATCGCTCATTACCGGCAGAGGGAGAGCATTTCCGTAGTCGTGTCTGGCAGGTAATTACTGCATTGCCGGTCAATGATCAGGGCTTAACGTTGGGTCGTGTTCATGACATTTTGTGGGAAAGTGAATCTGCGTATGCGCAGCCTCTTAATGAGGCGATCAGTCGCTATTGCTATGATACCGCCATGTCTACCAGTGACCATTTTAATTGTGAAAAGCAGTTGTTGAATGAAGATCCCGCAGAAATCTGGAATCATATTTATTATGGGCTTCAATCTTTGCCTGAGCTTTTGAAAGATTGTCCAGAATTGAAGGGCTGGGAGGTTCCCCAATTTAAGCGAAGCCTTAAAGATGAATTAGTCAAGGCTGCGGCATCGGTATGCGCTGAGTATAATCTTACTTTTAATGCCGTCGTTAACAATAAAGAACGTGGTAGATAACATTATGAGCGCTGAGAAAAAAATGGTAGGTGATGCAGCCCTTTATTCTGCGCGTGCTGTCATTGATCGCGAGATCGAGGGGCTTGAGGCGGTAAAGGCGCAGCTGGGCGAGCAGTTTTTGCAGTTGGTGGATACGATTCACCATCTCAAAGGCCGGGTGATTTTCTCGGGCATCGGCAAGTCGGCGCATATCGCGCGCAAAATCGCCGCCACCATGGCCAGCACCGGCACGCCGGCCTATTTCGTCCACGCCGCCGAAGCCAGCCATGGCGATCTGGGCATGATTACCGAAGGCGACCTGGTGTTCTGCCTCAGCAATTCCGGTGAAACCAAAGAGCTGGCCGACGTGATCGCCTACGCCAAGCGCCACAAACACACGCTGGTTGGGCTGGTGCGCCGCGCCGAATCGACGCTGGCGAACGACGCCGATATCGCGATCGTGCTGCCAGCTGTGCCGGAAGCTTCGCCCACCGGCGCGCCCACCACCAGCACGACCATGATGCTGGCCTACGGCGACGCGCTCGCCATGGCGCTGCTCGAAAAACGCGGCTTCACCAAAGACGATTTCGGCAAATACCACCCCGGCGGCAAACTGGGTGCGCAGTTCATTCGCGTGGCGCAGCTCATGCACGGTGCAGCCGAATTGCCGCTGGTGCGGCCCGACACGCCCATGAACGAAGTGTTGATCGAAATGACTGGCAAACGTTTCGGCACCGCTGCGATTGTGGACGGCGATGGCAAACTGCTCGGCCTCATTACCGACGGCGATTTGCGCCGCCACATGCAGCCCGACCTGCTGGCGCAGAAGGCCGAGGCGATCATGACCCCAAACCCCGTCACCACCACACCGGAAACCTTGGCGGCCAAGGCCTTAGCGGTTATGAACGAGAAATCCATCACCGCGCTTTTTGCGGTGGAGGAGGGGCGGCCGGTGGGCATTTTGCACATCCACGACCTGCTGCGCGCGGGGGTGGTTTAGCAGGCGCGCATGCCACACCCCCTGCGGCGACAGTGCGTTTCTTTCGAAAACGCCCGCAAAAGCTTGCGCGAGCGGTGCCCAGGGCGGTAAAATCGGGGCATGAGTCCCTCGCAGAAAACCGGTCTTTCCGCCAACTGGGCGGTGCGCGAAGTCGATCACCTGATCGGCCGCCTGTCGCGCTACACCAGGTTTGTGATTTATGGCAAATGGTCGCTGGCAGGATTTGCGCTGGTGCTGCTGGTGGCGTTGCTGTTGTGGCCCATGCTTAGCGCCGACCGCTCGGGCATGCGCATTTCGTTTGTGGGCTCCGGCGACCTGCCCGGCAAAGGCAGCGTGAGCCCCACCATGGAAAGCCCTGTCTACGAAGGTGCCGACGCCAAAGGCCAGCAATACCGCATTACCGGCACCAAAGCCACGCAGGTGAGCGAAGACCTGATCGTCATCGACAATGTGGACGGGCAGCTGGTGCATGGCAATGCCTTCACCAGCCTGCGGGCGCAGCGCGCCGAATACGCGCAGAAGCAGCATTATATCGACCTCGTGGGCGATGTGCAGGTCATGAGCGGTGAGGGCTACCATTTCACCACGCCGCGTGCGCGCGTTGACACGGGTAGCATGATCGTGACCGGCGACGAGCAGGTGACCGGCGAGGGGCCGATGGGCAACCTGCTTGCCACCGGCTTTGAAATCCGCGATAACGGAAAGACCGTGCGCTTTGGCCGCACTGGCCGCGTCAATGTTGAAATTATTCGAACAGAAAATCCGTCATGAAGCGTTTTTGGGTAATGAGTCTGCTGGTGGCCATGGCCGCGCCCGCCACCGCCGCGCCGAAGCTTGACGGCAAGCAGCCCATTGAAATTTCAGCCGATAACCTCGAAGTGCTGCAAGAGCAGAGCAAAGCCATTTTCTCGGGCAACGTGATTGCGAAGCAAGGCAGCATCACCATGCGCGCGGCGCAAATGACCGTGTTCTACGAGGGCAGCGCCGAGGGCGAACAGGCCACCGGCAAAGGCATCAAGCGCATCGAATCGAGTGGCGACGTGGTGTTTGTCTCGCCCGAGGAAACCGCGCAGGGCGACAGCGCGATCTACGACGTGAAGGCCGATGTGATCGACCTCGTGGGTAACGTAACGCTCACGCGCGATAAAAATATCCTGAAAGGCACCACGCTGAACTACAACCTCGCGACTGGCCGCAGCATCCTGAACGGCGGCAGCCAGCCGGGCGCGAAAACCACCAGCGGCCGCGTGCGCGGCCTGTTTGTGCCGAGTGATTCCAAATGACCGACGAGCGCGATAACCCCTTCGGCGGCGACTGGTTGCGCCCCCCGGTGCAAACCCCCGCCAACGACGACCAGCCCGCCCACGCCATCCCGCGCGACGTGATGGCGGTCGAGCAGGTGCCGCCCGAGGCAATCGACGAAATCATCGCCATGGAAGACGCCCCCACCGCGATGGATGTGCCGCCGCCGGTGGCCGAAACCGTGGTGGTGCCGCTGCCGCCGAAAGAGCCCGCCCAACCGCGCGCGCCGATATTGGTCGAGAAAAACTCCGGTCTTTCGGTCAGCCATCTGGGCAAGCGCTACGCCAAGCGCCCCGTGGTGCGCGACGTGTCGTTATCGTTGCAGCGCGGCGAGGCGGTGGGCCTGCTCGGGCCGAACGGCGCGGGCAAAACCACCTGTTTCTACATGATTACCGGCCTCATCAGCCCCGATGTGGGCAGCATTTCGCTCGATGGCACCGACATCACCAACCTGCCCATGTATCGCCGTGCCCGCCTCGGCATCGGCTACCTGCCGCAGGAGGCCAGCATTTTCCGTGGCCTGTCGGTGGAACAAAACATCATGGCCGTGCTGGAAGTGAGCGAGCAGAACCCCGAACGCCGCCGCGCCATGTGCGACGAATTGCTGGCGGAATTCTCAATCACCCATTTGCGCCAGTCGCCCGCCATTGCCCTCTCGGGCGGCGAGCGCCGCCGCGCCGAGATCGCGCGCGCGCTGGCGGGCCGCCCCAGCTTTATCCTGCTCGACGAGCCGCTGGCGGGCATCGACCCTATCGCCATTTCCGACGTGCGCGACCTGGTGAAACACCTCAAAAACCGTGGCATCGGCGTGCTGATTACCGATCACAACGTGCGCGAAACGCTCGACGTGATCGACCGCGCCTACATCATCCATGACGGCACGGTGCTGATGGAAGGCTCGCCGAGCGACATCGTGAACAACCACGAAGTGCGCCGCGTCTATCTCGGCGAAAAATTCTCCCTTTAGCCACACCCCGCCGTTTAATGTGCGGAACATGGCGCTGCCTTGCAGGTCGTGATTGAGCTTTCCCCCGTTTTGCGGTATGGTTCTTGCATGGTCGGCATGAAGCAAGAGTTCCGCCAGGCACAAACGCTGGCGATGACCCAACAGCTGCAGCAATCCATCAAGCTGCTGCAACTGTCGGCGGTCGAGTTGCAGGAATTTATCGACGCGGAAATGGAAAAAAACCCGCTGCTCTCGCGCGACGAGGCCGAGGGCGACGAGCCACTCGCCGCCGACGACCAGCCCGAAACCGGCGAAAACGACGAGGCGGGCGAGGCCAGCGCCACCGACGGGGTGGAGCGCGGCGAAATCACCGTGTCCGACAACGATTATTCCGCCGGCGAAGCCCTGAGCGACGAATCCTACGACAATGACTGGGCCGACGACGATAGCCGCGTGAGCGCCGGGGCGACCGGCCCGAGCGGTGCGTTCGATGCCGAGGAGGGCGAGTACGGCGTGGAAAGCGCCAGTGCACGCGAGCAGACATTGCGCGAGTACCTGCTGGAACAGATCCGCGTCGACATCACCGATGCCACGCAGCAGCTGATCGCCGAAAAACTCACCGATATGCTCGACGAAGCGGGGTATCTGCGCGAAGACACCGCCGCGCTCGCCGAGCAGCTCGGCGTCGGCAAAGCCGAGATCGAGCGTGTGATTCGCTTGTGCCAGCATTGCGAGCCGGCCGGTGTGTTCGCGCGCAATTTGCGCGAATGCCTTGCGCTGCAACTGGCCGACATGAACCGGCTCGATCCGGTGATGGAAACCTTCCTCGACCACATGGACAAAATGGGGCAGGGCGACATGATCGGCCTGCGCCGCCTGTGCGGGGTCGATGATGAGGATTTTGCCCAGATCCTCACCGATATTCGCCGCTGCAACCCCAAGCCCGGCAGCGGTTTCGCGCAGGAGGAAAGCTACGCGGTGATTCCCGATGTGCTGGTGCGCAAAGGCAAAAACGGCGGCTGGCTGGTCGAGCTGAACGCCGATGCATTGCCGCGCGTGCTGGTCAACCGGCGCTATGCGGCGCAGGTCGGCAAATCCAGCAAGGAAGCCAAAAAATTCATGAGCGAACAGATGGCGAACGCCAGCTGGCTGGTCAAGGCGCTCGACCAGCGGGCGCAGACCATCCTCAAAGTGGCCGAAGAAATCGTGAAGCAGCAGCAGAAGTTTTTGGAGCACGGCATTCGCTTCCTGAAGCCGCTGGTGCTGAAAGACATCGCGCTTGCCATCGGCATGCACGAATCGACGGTGAGCCGCGTCACCACCGCGAAATACATGGCCACGCCGCGCGGCACGCTCGAGCTGAAATATTTCTTCACCTCCAGCATCAACAGCGCGGGTGGGGCCACGGATTTCTCCAGCAAAACCGTGCAATATTACATCAAAGAGCTGGTGAGTGCGGAAGACGCGAAAAAGATCCTCTCCGACGATGCGATCGTACACTTGCTGAAAGACCGCAATATCGACGTGGCGCGCCGCACGGTCACCAAATACCGCGAAGAGATGCATATCCCAAGCAGCGTCATTCGCCGCCGGCAGAAGGCCGGAAACTAGCCACAGCGGCATAAAATCGCGCCCCCGTGCGGCCCACCTGCCGTATCGCGCCTTTATTAATCAAACCTTTAGAATTATTCTGTAAAACCAAAGGAAACTGCCACAAAGGAAGCAGGCCTCGCATGACCCAATCGCTCACCTCGTTCCTGCCTGCCACGCCGCATGTGCCGCACGAGCCGCCGCCTGCGGAAAACTCCATGCCGGATATGGGCATCCTGAGTGCGTTGATGCAGGACGGCAGCGTGAACGACATTCTCGTGAACGGCCTGAATCCGATTTATGTCGATGTGCGCGGCCAGTTGCAGGATACCGGCCTGCGCTTTCGCACCCACGAGGAAATCTGGGAAGTGGCCGAGCGCATCATGGCGGCGGTCAACCAGCGCTGGCACCCCGAGCGCCCGCTGATCGACACCCGCCTGCCCGATGGCAGCCGCGTCAACATCGTCGCCCCGCCCATGGCGGTCGATGGGGTCACCATCTCCATCCGCAAATTCCCGGCGCAGCACATCACGCTCGACACGATGGGCGGAAACTTGCCGAAAGAATACGTGGAGTTCCTGAAAATCTGCGCGCAGCGCAAGCTCAACATCATCGTTGCGGGCGGCACCAGCTCGGGCAAAACCACGCTCATGAATGCGTTGTGCGGTGCCATCGCACCGAAAGAGCGCATCGTGACGATCGAGGATTCGGCCGAGCTTCGCCTGCCGCTGCCGCATGTGGTGCGGCTGGAATCGAAGCAGCCGCTGGCGCTCAACGCGCCGGAAACCGCCGTCACCATCCGCGACCTCGTGAAAAACGCGCTGCGCATGCGGCCCGACCGCATCATCGTGGGCGAATCGCGCGGGCCCGAGGCGGTCGACGTGCTGCAAGCCATGAACACCGGCCATGACGGCTCGATGACCACGCTGCACGCCAACACCCCGCGCGAGGCCCTGAACCGGCTGGAAACCATGGTGTCGATTGCCATGCCGCAATTGCCGCCGCGCGTGGTGCGCCAGCAGATCGCCAGCACCATCCACCTGTTGGTGCAGATGGCGCGTACCAAAGATGGCACACGTCGCATCACCCATGCCACCGAAGTGGCGGGCATGGAGGGTGAAGTGATTGTGATGCAGGATCTTTTTGTGTATCAGGAAAACAAGGACGGTGGGGGCGAGTATCGTTGGCTTGCCACCTCGCCGCGTAACAGCCACGTGAACGAAGCAGCCCGTCAGGCCGGCCTCGTTCGCACCCTACGATAGGACGTGCATGAACGAGAATGAACTGATGCAGCGCCTTGCGCAACTCGAGGCGCAAGTGGCTTTGCTGGCGCGCGATGCCGTGGGCGGCGAAGCCACGCCCGATCCGCTTGAAAACCACGCCGAGGCGCTGGCCGAAGCATTGGAAGCACTGGCCCCCGTGCGCGCATTGCTCGACGACCCAAGCGTGAACGACGTGTTGATTAACGGCCCGAAGGCCGTGTATGTCGAGCGCGCGGGCAAGCTGGAGAAAACCGACCTCACGTTTTCCGCCGAAAGCACCGTGTTCGATCTGGCGCAAAAAATTGCTGCGCAGACGGGGCGCACCGTCACCCATCGCCGCCCGTTGGCCGATGCACGCCTTATGGACGGCAGCCGCGTGAACGTCATCGCGCCGCCGCTCGCGGTCGATGGCACGGCCATTTCCATCCGCAAATTCTCCACGCGCGACATCACGCTGTCCGACATGGCCGGCCAACTGAATATGTCGGCGGGCCTTGCCGAATTCCTGCGCATTTGCGGCAAGTGCAAACTCAACATCATCATTTCCGGCGGCACCGGTTCGGGCAAAACCACCTTGCTGAACGCCATCTCGCGCCATATCAGCGCCGACGAGCGCATCGTGACGATCGAGGACGCGGCGGAGTTGCGCCTGCAACAGCCGCACGTGGTGCGGCTGGAGACCCGCCCCTTGCAGCATGGCGGCAACCCCGAGGAAGAATACACCATCCGCGACCTCATGAAAAACGCGCTGCGCATGCGGCCCGATCGCATCATCATCGGCGAGGTGCGCGGGGCCGAAGCGTTCGACATGATGCAGGCCATGAATACCGGCCATGAAGGCTCGCTCACCAGCATTCACGCCAACCACCCGCGTGATGCGCTGGCGCGGCTGGAAAACATGGTGACCATGACCAATTTTGGCCTGCCGAGCGCCAGCATCAAAACACAGATCGCGTCGGCGGTGCAGCTTGTGGTGCAGGTCAGCCGCATGCGCGACGGCCATCGCCGCATCGCCTATGTGTCGGAAATCGTCGGCATGGAATCCGACATCATCACCATGCAGGACCTGTTCGTGTTTGTGCCCAAAGGCGAGGGGGCCGATGGCCGCCTGCAGGGCGAATTTAAATGGACGGGCATCGTGCCGCGCTTCACCCGCCGCATCGCCTATTACGGCGAGGCCGACGCGCTCGCCAAAGCCCTCGGCACGGTGTTACCAAAATTCTAATCCTGATGGATTTTTGTGCGGAAGGGGATTATATTAGGGAAATCCTCGGCCCCTCGCGACCGTCTGAAAAAAAATCATAAAAAAAGAGGTAAATCTATGCAGTTCCATATTTCCGGCCGCCATGTTGATCTTGGCGCATCGTTCCAGCAGCATGTGGAAACCCGCCTGCAGGAAGGGCTCACCAAATATCTCGACCGCGTGACCAATGTTGATATCGTCGTCAGCAAGGCGGCGCACCAGCAATTCCAGGTCGATATTCTCGGCAATACCGGCACCCATGCTGGCATCATGCTGAAAAGCCAGGGCAAAGCCGGCGAGGTTTATGCCGCGTTCGACGATGCCGCAACCAAGGTGGAAAAGCAGCTGCGCCGCTACAAGCGCCGCCTGAAAGATCACCATAACCGCGAAGCGGCGGAAGCGCGTATCACCAGTGCCCGTAAATACGTGCTGCAACCCGAAGCGCACGACACCGAACTCGACGAGAAGGGCGCGCCGGTCGTGGTCGCCGAAACCTCGACCGACATCGCCACCCTGTCGGTGAGCGACGCGGTAATGAAAATGGATCTCGCCGATCTTCCCGCGCTCATGTTCTACAATTCCGGCAGCGGCCGCCTGAACGTGATCTATCGCCGTGCCGATGGGAACATTTCCTGGGTCGATCCCGAAGCGCAAGCCGCGTAACGCATGGCGCCGCTGCACGCGACGCTGCTCGCCTATCAGGGCATTGGCTGCCTGTTGCTGGGCGAAAGCGGCGCAGGCAAGTCGCGCCTCGCCGCCGAAGCGGTCATGCTGGGTGCCAAGCTGGTGGCCGACGATCAGGTGCAGCTTTCGCTGCGCGCCGGCCTGCTGATGGGCGGCTGCGACCCGGCCATGGCTGGCATTGTCGAGTTGCGCGGGGTGGGGCTGGTCAAGCTGCCCGACAGCCCCAGCCAGCATGTCATCCATCTGGCGGTGGAGCTGGGCGCGCCGGGCGAGCGTTTGCCCGCCCGCGAAACCCGGGCGTTTGAAGGCATCGGGGTGCCGTTCTTGCGCCTGCCGTCGCCGCCGCACACTTCCGCGCTCTATCTGCTCATGGCCATGAAAGCGGTGCAGGAAAACCGCGTTCTGCCCGCCGATTGGCGGCCCGGTGCGTAACGCGGGCATAACCCGCCGCAAATCCTTGCCATGGCTGCGATTTTCCCCTAATTCAGCCCCATGATTGGTATTATCGTAGTGACCCATGGCGCGCTGGCGCGTGAACTGATTTCCGTTGCCGAGCACGTGGTCGGCGGGCAGGGCAACATCGTGGCCATCTGCATCGGCCCGGAAGACGACATCGACGCGCGCCGTCAGGAAATCATCGCCTCGGTCGAGCGGGTGAACGACGGTAGCGGTGTGGTGCTGGTGACCGACATGTTCGGCGGCACGCCCAGCAACCTCGCCATTTCCGTCATGGTGCCCGGTTCGGTCGAAGTGATTGCGGGCGTGAACGTGCCCATGCTCATCAAGCTCATCAGCGTGCGCGGCACCAAAAAACTGGTCGATGCCGTGATCGACGCGCAGGATGCGGGCCGCAAATACATCAACGTCGCCAGCAACCTGCTCAAGAAAGACGCGGGCTAGGCCATGGAATCGGCCAGCGCGCAGGCCCGCATTTGCAACCGCAAGGGCTTGCATGCGCGCGCCGCCGCCAAGCTGGTGAAAACCGCGTCGGAATTCGATGCGCGCATTACCGTTACTCATCGCAATAAAACCGCCGGTGCCACCTCGATCCTCAGCCTGCTCATGCTGGCAGCCGAGATGGGCGTGGAGCTGGATCTCGCCGCCGAAGGGCCGCAGGCCCAGCGCGCGGTCGATGCGCTGGTCGCGCTGATCGGGCGGCGTTTCGACGAAACCGAATAAATCGCCCTTTCTTCCATCCACCGCATTTTTAAATTACCATCAAGTTAATGTGGCGTGATGCCTGCGCAACTGCGGCCTGCAAAAATGTCAATTGCCTGCGCAAAAATATTTATTTTTGATTGACTACGGTTTTAGTTGCCATAGAAGGAGTGGTTTGCTTTTCTAAGCCCGTTACCCACGTTGTTTGAAGATCAGCCCAGCTGGCATGTTTCATCGACTTGGATCACGGGCCCGCCGGGCTCTTGGTGTTCCATCCTATGTTTTCACTCGGAAGGTTTTACCCATGACTGTCCTCTCGCATCTATCCATGTTAGAAGAAAAACACGGCAAACTCGAAACGCTCATTGGCGATGAAGGCCATCGCCCCAGCCCGGATTTCGGGCTTCTGCAGACCCTGAAGAAACAAAAACTCCTGCTGAAGGAGGAAATTGAACGGCTTCGTGGGCTTGGGCAGCCGCGTCTCGACGCGGCGTGACCGAGCGCACGCGGGCCTCGTGTAGAGTCGCATCGAGGAGGCCCATCTTATCCCGCATTACGGTGCGGGTGATCGCCCTGCCAGTCGCATGACACAGGGCCTTGACGAGGGGAGTTTTCAAGCCCCCCATACAGGAAACCCCGGCTGACCCATGTGCGGTTCCGGGGTTTCTTTTTTGCGGCCTACGCGAGGCCGCTCGACAGCGAAAAGGTGCTGCGGCGCTGGTACAGCATGAGCAGCCGGTCGGTAGAGCGGTCGTTTGAAGAATGGGCATGGCGCGCCATGGCGTACATGTTCGGCGGTACTACAATGTTGCGGGCCGCAGGTTTACGCCGCGCCAGTGCCGTTATCCGCGCGGAAGCTGCCGGCGAATAGTGGTGCGTATGGTGGGGGCGGGGGGTTGCTATTTCCGCGAGGGTATAAATACCCGGCCCCATGCGTGCCGCCACTAGCCGGCCGGGCTGGTGGCGCAGGTGGATATGAATAACCTCACGCGCCAGTTGCCGGTGTTTGCTTACATGCACACGGTAGCGGTATTGCTTCCAGAACGCGTGGTGCGTGGTATGGTGCTGCGTTGCGGTGGGCGTGTAGCCTGCCCATGCCAGCGAGGGGGCCAGCATAAGCAGGAGCGCCCATATCCGCAGTTGCGGCATCAGGCGGCTTCTTCTTCGTCGTCGAAGGTGGCTTCCATGCCCAGCGCGCGCTTGTAAAGGTCGAGCATGTATTCCTGCTCGGTGCGCTCGTTGGCCTTCATCTTGCGCAGTTTCAGCACCTGGCGCATGGTTTTTGTGTCGAAGCCATTGCTTTTGGCTTCCGCGAACACGTCGCGCACATCGGCGCCAAGGCCGGCTTTTTCTTCTTCCAGCCGCTCAATGCGTTCGATGTAGGATTTCAGTTTGGTGGATTCCACCCCGCCTTGCTTGACCATCTGTTTTTCCTTGAAAATAAGGTTGAGATTGGGATTGTTACCTTCCCTGTGCACTGCAACCTACTGCGGAATTCCCCAGCCCTCAACATAGCGCTTGCCATTGTCCACAGCCTCGGGATAAGATGCCGCTCCTTTGAAATTCAAGCATATCTGGGAAGGGGGTAGACCCAAATGGTAGAAGTAGTAGTACGCGATAACAACGTGGACCAGGCTTTGCGCGTTCTGAAAAAGAAAATGCAGCGTGAAGGCATTTACCGCGAAATGAAAATGCGCAAGCACTATGAAAAGCCCTCCGAGAAGCGCGTGCGCGAGAACGGTGAAGCTGTTCGCCGCGCCCGTAAACTGGCGCGCAAGAAATCCGAGCTGTTCGACTAAGCGTCGATCCATTGGATACGAAAAGGGCCGCTCTTTCGCGGCCCTTTTTTTATTCATAAAATCTTAATATTGCTCAGGCATAGTTTATATACACTGCTGCATCCACGATAAGGAGCGACCATGTCCAGTAATATACATCCACCCATATCGGAAATGCCATTTGAACCACAGGATTTCCGCAAGGCTATAGCCGTGTCTGGGGTCTTTTCACCCGGCCACGAAAGCAGCGTTTATGGTTACCTTATCAAACAACGCAACGCCCAGAGCATGGATGAAGGGCGTGAAATCAATACGGGCCATATCCGAAAAATCCTTAGCAAGTCAAAAGGCATGGAATTTGATTATACTGAGAGTTCTCCGGGCCATGTCACCTTTTATATCAATGGTGCGCCGTTTAGCCTGCGCGTAAGCGATGAGGCGTTTGCCGTTTTGCAAAAGGCTCATCCAAAAGATTCGGTTATAACGCCTGGGCCGGTGACAACTCCTATGCAAATGCAACGTTCCATGCGCATCGATGCACCCGGTATGACGATGGCGTTGCCGGAAGCGCTGCAAAACAAGTCCCATACGCTGCAAGAGCTGGTTGCTATTGGCCAGCGTGTTACAGGGGCTTTGGGCAGCGGCGATAGAAATATTATCGATGCTATTGAGGGTTTTGCGCATGGCAGTAACGAGTCTGCGAAGAATGGCGTGATTGACGAAGCCGATATCCGCATCGCCATGCAGAAGCTTGCAAATCCCGGTAACAGTCCAGAAGCACGGGATGATGTGACCTTGCTGGATGTCCAGTTGCAGGCCGCTATGCCCAACTTGGGAACGCGCGACAAGCACCCCCAACGTTAGTGATAGCGAACTTCATGCCAGCACCCGCTCAGATTCTACGTCAGGAAATACCGGGCATTGAGGGCATCAGCGATGCGCCGAAAGTGTTCAAGGTGGCGTTTGTGAAGATCGATGCGTTTCCCATCGAAATGGTGCGCAAGGAAGTGGCCAAGCGTTACGCGAAATTCGGCATCCAGCTCTCGCCCGAGGAAATGCAAAGCATCACCGTGCAGGGCGGGGTGATCTGTTCGAAATATTTCGGTGATTTCGAGGAGGCGCTCGGCCTAACGCGCGACAATAAAATGGATGCGCGCCTGGAAGCGGCACTGAAAAACCCGAACGTGGTGCAAGCGCTGAAAAAGCATTTCAACCGCTTCGCCGAACGGGAAGCCACGCCCACCATCCAACTGGCCGAGGCCGAAGCGACCATCACACACGGTGTGCCGCGCATGGTGGTCGAAAAATCCCCTGCACGTGCGCTGTAGGGGCTAAATCGCCTTCAGCGCTTTCACCAGTTCTTCCGTGGCTTTCTTGGCGTCGCCGAACAGCATCATGGTGTTGTCGCGGTAGAACAGCTCGTTTTGCACCCCGGCATAGCCCGCGGCCATGCTACGCTTGTTGAAAATCACGTTGCGTGCATCGGCCACGTTCAGGATCGGCATGCCATAGATGGGCGATTTCGGGTCGGTTTTGGCCGCCGGGTTGGTCACGTCGTTCGCGCCGATCACATAGACCACATCGGTCGTGGCGAAATCGTTGTTGATTTCCTCCAGCTCGACCACCGACTCATACGGCACGTTGGCTTCGGCCAGCAGCACGTTCATGTGCCCCGGCATGCGGCCTGCCACCGGGTGAATCGCGTAGCGCACCGTCACCCCGCGATGTTCCAGCGCCTCGGCCAGTTCGCGCACGGCGTGCTGCGCCTGCGCTACCGCCATGCCATAGCCCGGCACGATGATGACCGAATCGGCATTGCCCATGAGGAACGCCGCATCTTCCGCCGCGCCCGATTTTACCGGGCGATCATCGGCTCCTGCGCTGGCGCTTGCGCCGCCGGCATCGCTGCCGAAACCACCGAGGATCACGTTAATGATCGAGCGGTTCATCGCTTTGCACATGATGTAGCTGAGGATCGCGCCGCTCGCGCCGATCAGCGCGCCGGCAATAATCAGCAGCGGGTTGCCGAGCGTGAAGCCGATGCCCGCCGCGGCCCAGCCCGAATAGCTGTTGAGCATGCTCACCACCACCGGCATATCCGCGCCGCCGATGGGAATGATAATCAGCACGCCGACCAGCAGCGCGACCGCGATCATGGCGAGGAAGAGGAACTTCGCCTCCGTCGCGCAGAATAGCAGTAGTAGGATGAGGATGAACCCGCCCAGCGTCGCGTTCAGCATGTGCTGCCCGTGGAAACGCACCGGCGTGCCCGACATGAGCCCCTGCAGCTTGGCGAAGGCAATGATGGAGCCGGTGAACGTAATCGCGCCGATGACCACGCCGAGGCTCATCTCCACCAGCGAGCCGAAATGGATGTTGCCCGGTGTGCCGATGCCATAGGCTTCCGGCGACCACAGCGCCGCCATGGCGATCAGCACCGCGGCGAGGCCCACCAGCGAGTGGAACGCCGCGACCAGTTGCGGCATCGCCGTCATGGCGATCGAGCGGGCGATGCCCCAGCCCACCAGCCCGCCGCCCGCAATGGCGATCAGCGTGTAGCGGTAGCTCTCCACCTGCGGCAGCGCCAGCGTGGTGGCGATGGCGAGCGCCATGCCGATCATGCCGTAGCGGTTGCCCGATTGCGCCGTCACCGGCGAGGAAAGCCCGCGCAGCGCCATGATGAAGCACACTGCCGCGCAGAGATAGAGGATGTAGAAGATCGACGCCATTATTTGCGTTCCTTTTTCTTGAACATTTCAAGCATGCGGCGCGTCACCACGAAGCCACCGAAAATATTGATGCTGGCGATGAACACCGCCACGAAGCCCAGCCAGTGCGAGAAGCCGAAGCCCTGCGGCCCAAGCGCGATCACCGCGCCGACAACGATAATGCCCGAGATGGCGTTGGTCACGCTCATCAGCGGGGTGTGCAGTGCGGGCGTCACGCGCCACACCACGTAATAGCCCACGAAGCAGGCCAGCACGAACACGGTGAGGCCGAAGATAAACGGATCGACGCCGTGGTTCATGGTTTCGGTGACCACGGTGGTCGTGGTGGTGCGAATCACGTTATCCATAACGTTCCTTCCTAAGCCGGTTGCAGGGCAGGGTGAACGACCTGCCCGCCTTTGGTGACGAGCGTGCCTTTGATGAGCTCATCGTCGCTCAGCACGTTCAGCCGTTTGGTTTCCTTGTCGATCATCAGCGTGGTGACGAAGGTGATCAGGTTGCGCGCGTAAAGCGGGCTGGCGTCGTTTGCGGCGCGGCTTGCCATGTCGGTGTAGCCAAGGATGCGCACGCCGCCTTCGGTGGTGATCGCTTCGTCTTTTTTCGTGAGGGCGCAATTGCCGCCGTTGCTGGCCGCGAGGTCAACGATCACGCTGCCCGGCTTCATGCTGGCGACCATGGCTTCGGTAATCAGCCGGGGGGCGGGTTTGCCGGGAATCAGCGCCGTGGTAATCACAATATCCTGCGCCTTGATCGCGTCGGCAATCGCCTGTTCCTGGCGTTGTTTATAGTCCTCGTCCATCTCCTGGGCGTAGCCGCCTTTGGTTTCGCCGCTGCCGGCGGGGGCGGCCACTTCCACGAATTTTGCGCCCAGCGATTGCACCTGTTCTTTCACCGCCGCGCGCACATCGAATGCGCTCACCACCGCGCCGAGGCGTTTGGCGGTGGCAATGGCCTGCAGCCCGGCCACGCCCGCGCCCAGCACCAGCGCCTTCGCGGGGGCGATCGTGCCTGCCGCCGTCATCATCATCGGAATGGTTTTTGAGGTGGCGGCGACCGCCTCGATCACCGCGCGGTAGCCCGCGAGGTTGCTTTGCGAGCTCAGCACGTCCATGCTCTGCGCGCGCGAAATGCGCGGCAGCAATTCCATGGCATAGGCATGGATATTGCGTTTGTTCAGCGGCGTAAAATCAGTGAGTTTGTTCAGCGGGTCGAGCATGCCGACCAGAATCGATCCTTGCGGAATGTGGGCAATCGTTTCCGGCGAAGGCATGGCCACCGTCAGCACCACATCGGCGCTTGCATACGCCTCTTCGGCGCTGGCGGCCAGTTGCGCGCCTGCGTCTTCGTAGGCGGCGTCGGCAATGCCGGCGGCAAGGCCCGCGCCGCGCTCGATGGCGACATCGACGCCCAGCGCGCGGAATTTTTTCACCGAATCCGGCGTCAGCGCCACGCGCGATTCGAGGGGGGCCGTTTCTTTTGCAGCAGCGATTTTCATGGGCGTTTCTCTATCGTTTCTCATTCCTTCTTTTCGTCGGAATACCAAAGCCGTAACGTAAGTTTGACCAAGTGGCAACTATCGGTTAAGCCCATTCCACAATCAGTGCGATGGATGGTATCAATGACCAAGGCAAAGAAAACAAAAGCGCCCGCGCGCTGCGCGGTTGGCATCATCATGGGCAGCCAGTCGGATTGGAACACGCTGAAAGTCGCTGCCGACATTCTCGATACGTTGAAAGTGCCGTACGAAACCAAAATCGTTTCCGCCCACCGCACGCCCCAGCGGTTGTTTGAATACGCCACCACCGCACAAACGCGTGGGCTGAAAGTGATTATCGCGGGGGCAGGGGGCGCGGCGCACCTGCCGGGCATGGCGGCCTCGCTCACCACCTTGCCGGTGCTTGGGGTGCCGGTGCATTCCAAATCGCTCGACGGCATGGATTCGCTGCTCTCCATCGTGCAGATGCCAAAGGGCGTGCCGGTGGGCACGCTGGCCATTGGTGAGGCAGGCGCAGGCAATGCCGCGCTGCTTGCCGCCATGATCCTCGCGCTGGGCGACGAAAAACTGGCCGCACGCGTGGCCAAATGGCGCGCCGCCCAAACCGCCAGCGTCGCGCTGGAGCCGCAATAATGCAGAAAATTGTTCCGCCGGGTTCCACGATTGGCATTGTCGGTGGCGGGCAGCTTGGGCGCATGCTGGCGCGCGCCGCGTCGCGCATGGGCTACAAAACCCATATCTTCACGCCGGAAAAAGACGCGCCCGCTTCGCACGTCGCGACCAAAACCACCATCGGCGCCTATCAGGACACCAACGCCCTGCGCGCCTTCGCCCAAAGCGTCGATGTGGTGACATTCGAGTTCGAAAACATCCCGGGTGAAACCCTCGTCGCGCTCGATGCGGTGGTGGCCGTGCGGCCCAAGCCGGAAGTGCTGCGCACTACCCGCCACCGTCGCCGCGAGAAAGAATTTATCCGTGCGCAGGGCATCGCGACCGCGCCGTTTGCCCCGGTGGTAGACGCAGGAGACTTAAAATCCGCGGCCGATGCGGTCGGTTTTCCGGCGGTGCTGAAAACGACCGAGCTGGGTTACGATGGCAAGGGCCAGGTGGTTGTGCGCGATGCCGAAGCGCTGGCGCAGGGCTGGAAAACCCTCGGTAAAACCGAATGTATTTTAGAGGGCTTTATTGCGTTTTCGGCGGAAGCCAGCATCATCGTTGCGCGCAATACGCATGGCGAAATGCGCTGCTATCCGCTGGTGCAGAACATTCACCGCGACCATATCCTGCATAAAACCATCGCCCCCGCACCCTTCATCGACCAGCATCAGGACGAGGCCGTGCGCATTGCCAAAACATTGGCCGAGGCGCTCGATGTGGTTGGCCTACTGGCGGTTGAACTCTTCGTGACCGATCGCGGGCTGCTGGTGAACGAGCTGGCCCCGCGCCCCCACAATTCCGGCCATTGGAGCATGGAAGGCGCACCCACCGCGCAGTTCGAGCAGCATATCCGCGCCATTTGCGGTTGGGCGTTGGGCGACACCACCGCGCGCGGGCAGGTCGAGATGATCAACCTGCTCGGCGACGACTGGAAGCTGTGGGAAGAATACGCCCGCGACCCGCAGGCCCACGTGCATCTCTACGGCAAAACCGAATCGCGCCCCGGCCGTAAAATGGGGCATGTCACGCGCGTGCTGCGCTAGCGCGCGGCGATGGCCGATTTTGCCACGATTTTGGTGACTTCCGCTTCCTTGCCTTGTTCGGCAATCACGGTTTCCAATGCGCTTGCAAACGCCGCCTTATCGCCGACCTTTGCATAGCCGCTCACGCCATCGTGGGGTTCGTATTGCAGCGTGCCTTCAGGCATGTGCGTGGCGAGGTGCCGAATGAGGTTCACCACCGCAAGGTTGCTGGCATGCAGCGTGATGTCACCGCTTGCGGGGCGCACTTCCGCGATGCGCATCTGATCCGAGAAGCCGACATGGCGGCTGGCCATGCTGGTATATTGCGTGCCGATGCCATAGGCAGGGCTTTCCTCCACCGTGGGTGCAATGAGCGCGCCAAGCACGGCGGTAAGTTTTTTGCTGTCATCCAGCGGCAGGCTGGTTGTTTGCGGGGTGGGAAGATGGGGCATCGAAAAAATCCTTCTGTTGCCGCTATCCTAACCGTTGCCACCGCTCAATGGTGTGACAGTTCGGTGAAGATCACGCCCGCAGGCTTGCCCCGGCCTTCATCGCCGAGCCAATCACCGCCTGGCTCACGCGCTCGATGTCGGCATCCGTCAGCGTGCGGTCGGCGGCTTGCAGCGTCACCGTGAGGGCGATGGATTTTTTGCCGTCTTCCACGCCTTTGCCCTGATACACATCGAAGATGGTGATGGTTTTCAGCAGCTCTTTATCGGCTTTGGCGATGGCGTTGGTGAGTTCGGCGGCGGTGGTTTTTTCTTCGACCACAAACGCAAAATCACGCGCCACGGCCTGATAGTCGCTCACCACCAGCGGCTTGCGTTTGGCGGCTTTCGGTGCGGGCAGGGCCGAAACGAACAGCGCAAACGCATAGACCGGCGCGTCGATGCCGAGCTGCTTGCGCAAACCGGGGTGAATTTCGCCGAACACGCCGAGGATGTTTTTCGGCCCAAGCCCCACCACGCCGCTGCGGCCGGGGTGGAACCACGGCGCGTCTTTCGTGGGCAGCACGGTGAGTTGCGCGGTGTTGATGCCCACGCTCTCGAGCAGGAAAAACAGATCGGCCTTCACGTCGAACACGTCGACATCTTTGCCGCCCGCCCAGTGCAGGCCCGTGCGCGAGCCGCTGCGCACGCCGGTGAGGCTCATTTTCTGGCCGGTCGGCGTGGTGTCGTGGAACGTCGCGCCCAGCTCGAACAGCGCCACATCGGCCACGCCGCGCGCGTGGTTCGCGCGCACTGCTTCCAGCAGGTGCGGAAGAATCTTCGGGCGCATCACCGACAGCTCGGCGCTGATGGGGTTGAGCAGTTTCAGCGCCTCGCTCTGGCCGCCGAACAGGGCGGCCTGCGTCTCGCTGCAGAAGCCCCAGCTATAGGTTTCGTGCAGGCCGCGGCGCGCGCTCACGCGGCGCAGCAGGCTTTGCCGCGCCTGCTCGGGGCTCAGCGCAGGCTTCGCCACGCCCGTCGGCTTCGGCAGCGATACGGCGGGGATATGGTCATAGCCCACGATGCGCAGCACTTCTTCCGCGAGGTCGGCGCGCTGGCTCACATCGTGCCGCCAGCTGGGCACGATCATCTGCTTGCCGTCGGCGGTGAAGCCGAGCGCTTTCAAAATGTCGATCTGCTGGCCGACGGGAATCTCGAACCCTGCCATGGCATTTACTGCCAGCGGGTCGTAGGTGATGCGGGTGGCCCGTTCGGGCACGTCGCCGGCGAGGCTGCGCTCGCTCGCGCTGCCGCCGCACAGGTCGAGGATCATCTGCGTGGCGAGCGCATCGGCAATGGCCACGAAATGCGGGTCAACCCCGCGCTCGAAGCGTGCGCGCGCATCGGAATCAATCTGCAAGGCGCGGCCAGTCTGGGCGATGCGGATGGGATCAAACAGTGCCACTTCCAACAAAATATCGGTGGTCGCCTCATTCACGCCCGAATGGCTGCCACCCATCACCCCGCCAATGCCCAGCACGCGCGCTTCGTCGGCAATCACGCAGTCGCGGGGGCTGAGTGTATAGGTTTTTTCGTTCAGCGCTTCGAGCGTCTCGCCCTCGCGCGCGGTGCGGGCGGTAAGGCCGCTACTCACCTTCGCAAGGTCATACACATGCAGTGGGCGGCCATAGGCCAGCGAGAAGTAGTTGGTGATGTCGACCAGTGCCGAAATGGGGCGCATGCCTGCACTGGTAAGCGCGCGTTGCAGCCATTCCGGCGAGGGGCCGTTTTTCACGCCGCGAATCACCCGGCCAAGGAACGCCGGGCAGCCCTCCGGGTCGGTGGTTGCAATGCTTACCGGGCATTTGCCCTCGGCCTTGATTTTCGGCACCACGTGCTGCGCCAGCGTGCCAAGCCCGGCGGCGGCGAGGTCGCGCGCCACGCCATACACGCCCATGCAATCGCCGCGGTTGGCGGTCACGTTGATGTCGATCAGCGGGTCGTTCAAATGTAGCACATCGACAATGCTGGTGCCAATTGCGGCATCCAGCGGCAGTTCAATAATGCCTGCATGGTCCTCGCCCAGCCCGAGCTCGCGGGCGGAGCACATCATGCCCTGCGACTCCACCCCGCGCACGGCGGCTTTCTTGATTTCCATGCCGTTGGTGGGAATGATCGTGCCGATATTGGCGAGCGCCACCTTGATGCCCGCGCGCGCATTCGGCGCGCCGCACACAATCTGCAGCATGCCCTGTGCTGCGTTCACCTGGCACACCTGCAATTTATCGGCCTGCGGGTGTTTTTCCGCCGACATAATTTCCGCCACCACAAAGGGCCGCAGTTCGGCGGATTTATCTTCGATCGCATCCACTTCCAGCCCGATCGCCGTCAGCGTGGCGCTGATGCGCTCAAGCGGTGCCTCGGTGGTGAGGAATTTTTTCAGCAGCGAGAGGGGGAATTTCATGCGCCCACTCCTTTCACCAGGCTCGGCACATCCAGCGCCGAAAACCCGTAATGGTTCAGCCAGCGCATATCGCCCGCGAAGAAGGTGCGCAAATCGGGGATATTGTATTTCAGCATGGCCAGCCGCTCGATGCCGCAGCCGAACGCGAAGCCCTGCCACTCCTCGGGGTCGAGCCCGCAATTTTTCAGCACGTTGGGGTGCACCATGCCGCAACCGGCCACTTCCAGCCAATCGTTGCCTTCGCCGATCACCAGCGCGTCCTTGCCGCGTTTGCAGCCGATATCCACTTCGGCGCTCGGTTCGGTGAACGGGAAGAAGCTGGCGCGGAAGCGCATCGGCACTTTTTCCAGCCCGAAGAACGCGGCGAGCGCGTCGTGCAGCAGGCCCTTCAAATGGCCCATATGGATGTTTTTCTCAATCACCAGCCCCTCGATCTGGTGGAACATGGGCGTGTGCGTCATGTCCGAATCCGAACGGTAGGTGGTGCCGGGCGCGATGATGCGGATGGGCGGCGTCTGGCCCATCATGGTGCGGATCTGCACCGGCGAGGTGTGGGTGCGCAGCACCGGGCGGGTCACGCCGTCGCCCTGAAGGTAAAACGTGTCGTGCATCTGCCGCGCGGGGTGGCTTTCGGGAATGTTCAGCGCGCTGAAATTGTGGAAATCATCTTCGATCTCCGGCCCCTCGGCCACGCGGAAGCCGAAATCGGCGAAAATGGCGGTCAACTCTTCCGTCACCTGCGTGATGGGGTGGATCGAGCCTTGCGTGACCGGCGCCGCAGGCAGGGTGATGTCGATCGTCTCGGCGGCGAGTTTTGCTTCCAACTCGGCGGTTTCCAGCTCGGCCTTGCGGTGTTCCAGCGTGGCGGTCAGCTGGTCTTTCAGCGCATTGATCTGCGCGCCGGCTTCCTTGCGGGCCTCGGGCGGCAGGGTGCCCAGCGTTTTCATCAGCGCGGTCACTTCGCCGCTTTTGCCAAGAAATGCCACACGCACCTCTTCCAGTGCTTTGCTAGTGGTGGCGGTGAGAATGTCGGCGCGCCCGCGCGCGAGAATGTCTGTCAGTTCCATAGGACTGGCATTCATAATCGCTGCGCCGGGCGTTGCAATCATTAACTGATGGGGCCGATTGAAGTCTGCCGCTGCGCAGGGGCGGGACAGCTCCTGCAATGCCAATCGGGCAAGGGGGGCATGCGTGAGGATGTGGGCTGTAGTAAACAGCGGTAATCCACCGTTTTATCCGTTCTAACCCCCAGCCTTGCCACATCTTGCGCTAATCAGCCGTAAGCGCTTTACAGGCACACGCATTTGCATTGGCCGGGGTTGATGTTATCGCCCGTCAGCCAGCCTCTCCCCGAAGCGCAAGCGGGACGCAGCACATACCACGCGGCTTGCCCGCGCTGGTCGTTGAGGGATTGGCAGCGGTTCATGTAGCTTCCGTCACTATAGGTATAGCCAGGTGCATAGCACCGGGCCCCAGCCGCTAGGCCGACGCTTTGCGTTCCACAGGTGCCATTGCCATCGGAGTCGCCGTTGCAGCAGCTGGATGCATCACCGTCCGAGCTTTGGTCGTCGGCAGTGCAGGTATCAGGTGCGGCCGTTCCGCAAGATGGAAGACTGTAAATAGCGGTTCTATTAACGGCAGACCCATCTGCTTTCGTAAAGTAAGTAACTTGGCAGCACGAGCCAGGTCCATACATAGGTCGGCTTCCACATACTGTATCTTGTTCTCTTGCGCCGGTTAGCACTGTGTAGCCTTCCGCCGCACAAGAGCCGTTTCCATTACGAGTAATTGCAGGCTGGCTACATGTTGATGGCGCGCTACAAGTCGCGCCGCTCTGAGTAATTGCGCCATTGCTGCAGGAGAGAGTGACGTTTCCTGTGTATCCGCTGGTGGCGTTGGTGAGGGTAGCGCCGGCGGCGTGGGTGAGGGCGGTGTAGTTGGCGGCGCAGCGGTTATCGGTGCCCCAGGTGGTGGTGCCGCTGGCGCAGTTAGCGTTGCAGGTGGCGCTGGTGGGGGTGAGGGTGCCGTTGGTGCAGCTGACATTGGTGGAGCCGGTGAAGCCGGTATTGGTGTTGGTGTAGGGGCCGTCGGAGGCGCCGTGGTTGATGGGGCCGACATTGGCCTGGCAGCCCGCGCCCCAGGTGACGGTCTGGCCCGGGCAGTTCTGGGGCACGGCGTCGCAGGTGGCGTTGGCATAGGAGAGGGAGCCGTTCGTGCAGGTGACGTCGCTGGTGCCGGTATAGCCACTATTGCTGTTGGAGACGGTCTGGGTGGCGCCATGGGCGAGGTTGCCCAGCGTGCGGCCGCAATGGGTGAGCCAGCTGGCGGTCATGCCGTTGCAGTTGGCCATGGGGTTACACGCGGAGTTGGAGAGTTGGATGGCGCCGTTGGCCCCGCAGGTGATGTCGGTCTGGCCGACATAGCCGCTGGCGGTGTTGCCCACGCCGGGCAGGGTGGTGCCATAGGGGATGGTGTTGAAGGGGGCCGAGCAGCCGGGGGCCCAGCTGGCCGTATTGCCGACGCAGTCGGGGGTGGGGGTGCAGGTGGCGCCGGAGATGGCGAGCAGGCCGCCGGTGCAGGTGAAGGTGGCCGAGCCCTGATGGTAGGGGATGGTGTTGGCGACGGTGGCGCTGTTATTGTTCATGAGGCCGGGGACGAGGGCGCCGCAGCCGGGAGGCCAGTTCTGGCTTTGCTCGACGCAGTCCATGGGCACGTTGACGGTGGGCTTGACGGCATAGGCGAGCAAATCATCGAAGTAGTTGGCGGCGCCTTTGCCGTTGTTGAAATCGGTGACGAAGAAGATGGCGTTCAGGTTGCCGGCGGCGATGTCGCAGTTTTCGCGGTCGAGCTTGGACTCGCCGGTGCCGGAGCAGTTGCGTGGGCTGAGGTCGCCGCTGGAGAGCGGGGTGGCGCCGAAGCCGTCTTCGCCATGCGAGACGACGGCATAGGCCATGTCGGAGGCGAGGGTGGTGACGGTGCCGCCGGCGCCGGAGCGGATGGTGATCTGGCCGTTATTGGCGGGGTTGGGGAAGCCGGTGCTGGCGTTTGAGGAGGTGAGGGAGCGGGTGACGGCGTAGGTCAGGCGGTTGCCCCAGCAATCGCTGGCGAAGGAAGAATCGAGCCCGAGCGAGGCGTGGGGCAACATGCCGACCAGCACGGCGTCGCTGCCGACAGTGACCGAGGCATTGCCGCTGGCGGTTTCGGTGCCGAAGGCGGGGTTATTGCTGCCCTGGCCGGCCAGGGCCGGTGCCGGCAGGCGGCTGTTGGCCCGCGCAAACCGATCCAGCTCCGCCTCAATCGTTCCCAATTGCTGCTTCGTCTTCGTATAGCACGCCCCGGAATCCGGCTTGCCAACACTCAACACCAACCCCGCCATCAACCCGATGATGATAAGCACGACGGATAACTCGACGAGCGTAAAGGCGCGTTTATTGTTGATCAGCATGCAATCTCCTGCCCTAGACTTGCGTGGGCCGCAGCGCCCATGCAAGGGCATTATTTATGATAGCAGGCCAGCGTTAATATTTTATTAAAAGCTGCGGCAATTATATGCCTAAATTGAAGATCGCTAGCAGCTCGGGGCGGCATCGGGCACACCACATCCGGCCACGGAGCCGGGCTCGATGGAGCCGTTTGTGCAGCGATAGGCCTGCTCATAGGCTCCCAGCGCACCGCACCATGAAGCGCCGTTGCTGCGCGTAGTGCCGCACTGATCGACGCAGTTGTTGGTGCTACTGCTGGCACCGTTATAGCGCAGCATGCCGATCATATCGTCGAAATAATTGGCAGCACCCACACTGCTTGCCATGTTCAGCGGGCTGAGGGTAAAGATATTGTCGGTATTGCAATTGACGCCGCGGCGCTCACTGGAGGAGGGACAGGCGATCGCGGGTCCGGAGAAGTTTGTCTGGCTGCGCAGGAACGCCCCCGCGCGGTCTGCCCCGAAGCTGACCAGCACCAGATCGGGGGCCGGCCGCAATAGCTGGTTGGTATTGACTTCGGTGACTTGCGGCCGGTCGCGTTCGTCGATGGTGCCACCGGCGGCACCGGGAGTCAGGTCGCGCGTGACGGCCATCATGATGCGACCACCCCACGGATCGAATGCATCGTTAATGGAGATACCATACGGCACCAATGCTTTTACCGGCACCATGCCCTGAAGGAGTTTGTTGGCATTGAATGTGCCGCTAAGCAGGCGGGTGCCGCTGGGGGCGCTGCCACTATAGCAGCTGATGGCAGCGGGGGTGCCGAAGTTATTGTCAAGGAAGGTAAGATCGTAGCGCGCCGGGCATGGAAAACGCGAGCCGTGATTGTAGGCATATTTCATCAGCGCGACATTCAGGCGCGTCAGCTGGGTGCGTAGTGCCTGTTGCTGGTCGAGCTGGGTGGCTACCGTATTGCGGTCGATCACTGCTGCCGCGATAAGGGCAAACGCCGTAAAAAGCGCTGCCACGATGATAAGGCCGTAGCCCTGCTGCCGGGTGCGGGTTATGGGCATGGAGTCCCCCCTCCTGCCCAGAGGCAGGCGGCCTGGCAGCTTGGTGATGTGGCGACAATGACTTTACTGCAGAGGAAGCGCTGGCTTTCGCTGCCAATATTCAGTGTGCAGGGTGCACACCATGGCTCGCAATTGCTGGTACAGCTGCCCGGCCCGATGGCCGCACTGCTGCTTACTGGGTCACGCATGGTGATGTTCGAGCCCCAGGCGATGTAATCGTCGAAATGCGTGGCTGCCTGTTCACCGTCATTGTAGGCATTGTCGTAGAAAACGTTATTGGCATGGTCGCAGTTTTCGACGTCGGTCAGGGTCGCATCGCTGCAGCTGATGGCCGGCGCGGTGCCATTGAGCGGGTAAGCGCCGACCCCGTCGGGCCCATGGCTTAGCACTACGAAGGTGGCACCGGGTCCCACCGTGCCGTCGCGCGCGGTGGTGATGATGTAGTTGGTGCCCGTGCGCGGGCCAGTGCGAATGGTAATCGCGCCGTCGTAATCGTGGTAGGCGGCGATGCCGGCATTGATGGTGCCGGTATGGGGCGCGCTGACGGCATAGGTAATTTTATTGTTCCAGGGATCGCTGGCGTAGCTGTCGGGAAGGTTAAGGGTGCGAAACGGCAGCATACCGATGAACACGCCGTTGGTGCTGATAAGGCCGGAGGTATTGCAGCCGGTACCCGGTGCCAGGCGGCGTTCGAAGCCGAAATTGCCATCGCCGGGCAGATTGCCAAACGAAGCGGGGCAGGGCAGGTAACCGTTGGTGGTGGCGTAATGTTCGAGGGCGCGCTTTGCCAGTGCCACGCGCTCGCGCACGGCCACGCGATCGGCGGCGGTGAGGGCGCTCTGGCCCATATCGATACCCATGGCGACTACCACGCTGATAATGGCGATCACCACCGACATCTCAAGCAGGGTAAACCCGCGCTGTGCTGCCCGCCGGATCATAGCATGCCCTTCGATCGCCAGCGCACCACATCGTCGAAGAAATTATCTTCGATGGCGCCGGAATTATAGCGGCTGTCGTAGAAGGCATTGAGCGGCACGCTATAGGAAAGCGAAGGGTTGTTGCCTGCGCGGCAATTGGCCGTGTCGATCTTCCCGTCGTAAGAAGTGGTGGGGGCGGGCAGGCAGACCGTTTCAATATAGCCGCTTTTTTGCCGCGCCCCGCGCTTATCGCGCCCCGCGCTGTTCAGCAGGTAGGCCGCGCCGCCGCGGCTCTGGCAGCGATCCGACGAGCCGCCGCAGGTGGCATCCAGCTTGCCGGAACGCACTTGAATCCCGTCGGCCGTGTTATAGTAGGAGCTGGTATTGACCATGCCGGCCGTCACGAAATAGCGGATTTTGCTGCCATAGGCATCGAGCATGTAGCTGAGGGGCAGGCCAAGGTCGCGGGCGGGAACATCGCCAAAATAAATAGCGCCGCTAGCCATGGTATTGGCATTGCAACTGCCGGTCGTGTTGTTGCAGCCGGATGTGCCGTTATATTGTTTGCCGTAGCAGGTATTGGCAAGGGTCTGGGCTTCGCTGCCAGGGCAGGGAAGGTAGCCGTTCACCCGGCGGAAATCAGCGATGGCTTTGTCGACGACCGTCATTTTTTCCATGGTCGAATAATAGGCGGTGCGTTCAAGGTATTGCGCCGCCACTTCGAGCCCGAGTGTGGCCACCAGGCTCAGGATAACCACGACGATGCTCAGCTCGATCAGGCTGAAGCCAGCGTGGCGGGGGTTGGGACGGCAGGAAGCAATCGGCATAGTGCCAGTATAACAGGAAAGTTTTAATAGTCTGTTAAACCGCTGGTTTCATGTTGCCATCGCCCATGTCTGTTCGCCACTGCGCTGTTTTTGCACTGGTGATCAAAAAGCTCGCCTGCGTAGGCGGTTTTTGCTATCCGGGCCATGTTGGGGGGTTAGCTCAGCGGTGAGAGCAGGGCGCTCATAACGCCTTGGTCGTGGGTTCAAATCCCTCACCCCCCACCACGTCATGGGCGCGGGCGTCCATGACGGGTGGTTTTGCGTGGCGCGCCGCAGGCGCGCGAAGGGGGCGTCCCGTCGCCCTTACGGCCCTTTGGGCCTTCATGTCCGGCTAAGCTCAGCCATCGCAGCGCTGGCGCTTGCTCGTCTTCGCCAAGCCTCCCATGATGTTCGGGTGCTTTTGTG